>VEQI01000100.1 GCA_018883305.1 Limnohabitans sp.
GCCACCAAGGGTGGTGGAAGATGGCGTCCACCATCAGGCTGCAACCATGTCGATGAACGACAGCAGCGATGTCCTGCAAAGGATTCAAGATGCCCGTGCCCGTTTCGCAGTGCACCTGTGCCACATGGGTGATGGTGGGGTCGGCCGTCAGGGCCGCGTCAATGCGTGCCGGATCCGCCGGTTCATCATCCCGATGGTCCAACAGAATGACAGCCCTGCCCAGATAACGCAGGATGCGCGCCATGCGTTGGCAATACGCGCCGTTATTGGGAACCAGCACTTTCCCCTGTGGAGGCACCAAGGTGCCCAACGCTGCTTCAACGGCGAAGGTGCCACTGCCTTGCAGCGGGATGCACACGTGAGTGGCATCCCCCTTGGCGATTTGGATAATGTCCGAACACACCGACGCGGTGAGTTGATTGAAGGCGGTGTCCCAGGAGCCCCAATCGGTGAGCATGGCCTGCTTGGTCTGCATGCTGGTGGTGAGGGGGCCGGGCGTGAGCAAGATGGGCGTGGTCATGGCAGAAACTCGGTGTCACGGCAGGATGGCAGCGCGCAGGACCCGCTGTGTGGCGGCGTCATGCATGGCCTGATCGACTTGTGTCAACGGGTAGTGACCATCGACCAGCTGCTTGAATGGGTAGCGCTGATGCTGGGCCACCACAAAATCCAGTGCTTGAACCAGATGACGCGGATGGTAGTTGTGCACACCGCGCAAGGTGATCATCTTTTTAAGAATTTGGTTGGCATCCAGGGTGACGTTGGCATTGGGGCTCACCATGCCGCCAATGACATATGTCCCCCCCGTACGCACCAGCGCCAAGCCCAGGGGAATCACGTCGGGCACGCCACAGACTTCCAGCACCACGTCCGGTCCTTGCGGGGGGCATTGCGCCTGAATTTCACGAGTCAGGTGGCTGGTGTCTACGGTGGGGTCCAGCGCCTCATCAACACCGAATTGCAACGACTGCTGGCGACGACCTGCATGGACATCCAGGCCAATCACCCGGCGTGCACCGCGCGACTTGGCCAAGGCCGCACCGTACAGGCCAAGCAACCCCAGCCCTTGAATGACCACGGTATCACCCAGTTGAATCTGGGCGGCTTCGGTGACGGCCACCATGGTGGCCACGCCACAATTGATGGGGGCCGCCTCGGCATCGCTCAGGCAGCCGGGCAATCGCAAAATCCATGAGCCAGGCAAGATGTAGCAATACTGCGCAAATCCGCCATGGTGGTGTGGCGGTGTGGTGGCTGCGAGGTGACCATACTTCTCCACCCCGGGTGACTTCTGTGGCAAGTCCAGGACATCGGTGAAGTAGTTTTGACCTGGAATGAAGTATTCACTCCAGGTGATACGGTCGCCCACCTGTAGCGGGTCGCCACGCATGTCCTGTTCAACGCCTGCACCGATCGCCACGATGTGCCCCACGATTTCATGACCCAGCACGCCAGGGCAGGGGTTGGGACGATGTCCCTGGTAGGAGTGAATGTCCGATCGGCAAATGGTGGACATGCTCACGCGCACCAGAACCTCTCCGGCTTGGGGCTCACGCAATGGATAGGGCTGAACCTGGAACGGGGCGTTGGGGGCGTCGTAAGTCGCCACCAATCCGGTCGCGGGGATCGTCATGTCGTGACCTCGGTGCCATTGATGGCGAAATCAAAGATGTGATGACTTTTGAGAGATTGGCTCGTGGCGCGGCGCAGGTAATGCTCATTCAAGGGGTGGCTGAGAATGAAGGGCACGCGGGCTTCCGTGACGGCCCCGTGGCTTCGCAACCGTGCGTCCTGTAAATTGGACAGGTCGTGATCGGCTTGTCGTGCACCAATGACTGTCCCCACATCGCCAATCACTACCACATCACCTTCACGGTCCGCTGGCAAGTCAAATCGCTGACATGCCTCTTCACGTGTGAGCGCCAAGTCAATGCCGGGAACATTTCGAACGGTCTCGATGATGGCCGCTGGCGTGACACGGCCATCACGACACCACACACGAACGAATCCACCCAGCGCACCATGGTGACGCACAAAAGCATCGGTGATCGGGCAGATCACGATGGTGGAACCTGTTCCAAATTGTTGGTCGAGGATGTCTTGCAGAAAGATCACGTTGGGCGTGCCATCCGCTTTGGATTTATCGTTCATGCCGTGATCAGCCGTGAGGGCCACGGTGGCACCGAGATCGGACAAGCGTCCAAAGGCATGGTCCAGGCGTTGATAGAACGCATTGGCCACGGGGTCGCCGGGGGCGTGTTTGTGCTGGATGTAGTCTGTGAGCGACAAAAACATCAATTGGGGTTTGTCACGCGCCAGCAGTTTGATGCCCGCTTCCAGCACAAACAAGGAAAGATCCATGGAGTACATGTCGGGCTGGGGCATGCCCACCAATTCCAGCACGTTCTCGATGCCGTTGTCTTGCATCGTGCAGCGGTGCGCGAATTCGGACGACAGGCTGATATTCCCCCGTGACAAGTCCAGGCCCTTGCCCAGTTGTTGACGCAGTTTGTCCTTGGCTGTGATGGACACGACCCGCGCACCAGCTTCGGAAAACACGTCCAGGAGGGTGCGACTGCGCAACAACTCGGGGCCAGTCATGACGACAGCCTCGCCGGCTTCGTTTAGATAGAAGTTGCCGGAGATACCATGTACGGAAGCCGGCGCACCGGTGATCAAGGACATGTTGTTGGGGCAGGTGAAGCTGGGGACGGTGCCATCGGCCACCGCCGTGAACCCTTTTTGCATGAAGCGAGCGATGTTGGGGAGGATGCCGTCGCGAAGACCTTGCTCCAGATAGGCTGGGTCGCCGCCGTCAATGCAGACGACGACGATGGGACGTTGCGGCCAACGATAACGAACGCCATTGAGATCTACAAATTTCATGATGAATGCTCAGATCGAACAGCGTCGTACCCAGGCCGACAACAGATCGATGAAGGTGACACAAAGAATGATGATGATCAGGATGGCAGCGGTCTCGGCGTAATCGAACCCCCGGATGGATTCATGCAGCACGACCCCGATGCCACCAGCACCCACCATACCCACCACCGAGGCTGAGCGAACATTCGACTCAAACCGGTACAACGAAAAAGAAATCCACAGTGGCAGCACTTGCGGTATGACGCCGTACACCACCTCTTCCAGGGCATTGGCGCCGGTGGCGCGTACGCCCTCCACCGGGCGGGGATCAATGGCTTCAACCGCTTCAGCGAACAATTTGGCCAGCACGCCAGTGGTGTGTACCCATAGCGCCAGCACCCCGGCGAAAGGCCCCAGTCCCACGGCCACAATAAAGAGCATGGCAAAAACCATCTCATTGATGGCCCGACAAGCATCCATGAGCCGTCGGATGGGCTGATACAGCCATGCCGGTGCAATGTTCTCCGCGCTCAGCAAGCCCAGCGGCACAGCACAGACAATGGCCAACACCGTGCCCCAGATGGCGATGTGCACCGTGATCACCATCTCTTGCAGATAGATGCGCCAGTCGTGGAAATTGGGCGGAAAGAATTCCTTGCTGAAGACGGCCATGTTGGCCGAGTCTTGCCACAAGGCCAAAGGTCGCATGTCGGCACCGTGCCATGACCAGATCAGCAGCATCAACAAGATGCCCCAGGTCAGTTGCGTGGCCAGACTGATGCGCGGGGGCACCAGGGTGACATCTTTGAGAGCTGGCTGGGGAACCATGACAAGACTCTGCGACTGGATGGCTTATCGAGGCATCTGCTTGGACAACGCTTCCAGCTTGGCGTCGATGTCTGCCAATTTGACCTTTTTATCAGCGGCGCTCATGGATTCATCGTTTTCAAACTTTTTGCGGTCTTTGAACAACTCCAATTGACGAATGGGCAGCAATTGCGCATCGGTAGATGCCTTGAAGCCGGCCAGGCGGTACATGTTCTTGAGGATGTCCTTTTCGCGATCATCCTTGCCGTAACCTGTCACGAAGTCCTGGATTTTTTTCTTCAGATCAGAGGGCAAATCCTTGCGCCAGACCAGCGGATCACGGGGGATTAGCGGGGATGTCCACAGGATGCGGATCTGATCCAGCTTCTCGGGCGATTTTTCCTTCATCTTTTGCGTCATTTCGCTGTTGCTGGTGGCCACATCGACTTGCTTGTTCAGCACGGCCAGGAAGTTGCCCTCATGGTTAGAGGCTCGCATCACCTTGAAATGGGTTTTGGGGTCCAGGTTGTTCATGCTGAACACGTAGTAAGTGGGGACCAGCGTGCCGGAGGTGGAGGAGGGATCGCCAATGCCGAACGAGTAGTCCTTGCCGTTTTTCAACACTTGATCCAGCGTCTTGATGCTCGAGTCTTTGTGCGTGATCACATAAGAGTAATACCCGGGCGTGCCGTCAAGATCGACGAACTGTGCAAACACTTCGCCATTGGCTCGGTCCACGGCATCGATGGCCGATTTGTTGCCATACCAGGCAATGTGCACCTTATTGAAGCGCTGACCCTCGATGATGCCCGCGTAGTCCGTGGCATAAAAACCTTGAACCTTGACGCCCACCGCCTTGCTCATGTCTTGCAGGAACGGCTCCCACATCTGCTTGAGTGCGCCAGCTTTCTCGGTGGCAATGATGCCAAAGTTGAGTTCTTTGACGTCAGATGCGCCGGCCACACTGGCCGAAATCAACGCCGCAGCGGTGAGCAAATGCTTGAAGTGTTTGAACATGACTGTTTCTCCAAAGTGAAGTTGTAGGGTTAAACAAAAGGCAATTGAGTAGGAGGTGGGGTCAAACCATTGACCTGATGCGGCGATGGAAAAGCTGGCGAGAACAACTCATGAGCCTCACTGCCGTACAGCTCGGCCAGCAAGGCTGGTGTGAGATCGCTGGAAGGGCCGTCGTACACAACACGCCCGGCATTCAGGGCGATGGTGCGTGGGAAATAACGGATGGCAAACTCCACCTGGTGCAGGGACACCAGCACGGTGCAGTGATGCTGGCGGTTCATCATCACGAACAGCTCCATCACTTTGCGTGAAGACTCGGGGTCGAGTGAGGCAATCGGTTCATCAGCCAGAATGAGTCGTGCGCCTTGCACCAGGCATCGGGCCAGGGCTGCGCGCTGCTGCTGCCCGCCAGAGAGCGTGGAGGCACGCTGCCAGGCGGTATGCTCGATGCCCACCGAGATCAGGGCTTGCAAGGCTTGTTGACGCTGCGCCATGGAAAAGCGCATCAGCAAGCTACGCCACCAAGTGGTTTGCGGCAATTGACCGATCAAGACGTTGGTGATGACAGGCAGTCGTTGAACCAGATTGAACTGCTGAAACACAAAACCGATTTGTTGCCGCACCTGTCGGATGCACGGTGTGAGTCTGCCGCCACGCTGAATGGTTTTACCCAGGACTTCAACCTCACCTTCATTGCCGGTGACAAAGCCAGGCAAATGACGCAGCAACGTGGATTTTCCAGAGCCAGAAGCGCCCAGCAACGCCACCATCTCGCCCTCGGCGACACGCAAGGACACATCATTCAGGGCCAGGCAGTTGGAAAACTGTTTGCTTAAATTACGGGTAACAACGGCATCCGGCAAGACAAACTCCACTGTCATCTCATTGCAATACCGCTAGCCTAAAGTCCAAATGTGGCAGGTTGTTGACAATCTACGATTTCTTCAGTGCTTGATCAATTTGCCGACAAAGTGACAAATTCATGACATTTGCAGCAACGCTCGACTTGTTAAAGAAGCAGTCGTTACCCACGCTGGTGCTCGAAGAATTGGAGCTCATGATCCGTGACGGACGTTTGAAACCCGGAGACCCTTTGCGAGAGACATCGCTGTCTTCTCAGCTGGGCGTGTCACGTGGTCCGATCCGGGAAGCATTTCGAGCGCTGGCGGAAAAAGGCTTGGTACGGGTGGAAAAGAACCGTGGCGTGTTCGTTCGCGCCATCACACCGCATGAGGCCGATGCTATCTATGAAGTTCGCTTGGCGCTGGAGCAGCTGATCATCATGAAACTGGCTCAGATACCGCTGCGTGTCTCCACTTCCCATCTGGCTACCTTGTTGCTAGATGCGCAGGGTCGTGCGTTGCGTTCAGACTACGCGGGCTGTCACGCCTTGAATCTGGAGTTTCACGAGACACTGGCTCGACTCACGGGTAATGCAGCCTTGCTCGACACCTATCAACGCTTGGTCAGCGAGCTGTCTTTGTTTCGTCAGCAGGCGCATGCAAGCTCACGCAATGCCCTGAGTCTGCAGCGCTCTGTCGCCGATCATCGTGCGATCTATGAAGCGTTGGTGGCTGGTGATGGTGCTCTGGCTTGGTCGGTGCTTCAACCCCATGTGGAAGCCAGTCGCCAGCGCTTGCAGTCTTTGTTGAACGATGAACCTGAGAGGTTGACATGAAAGAGATCGCCGAAAGTCTGCGCATCAATGGTGAGCGTGTTCACCGTGACCGTACTCTTGCCGTCCACAACCCCTACACTCGCCAGCGCATTGGCCATGTCCCGAAGGCACAGGTGGAGGACGTGCGTCGCGCGTTCGAGGTGGCTGCAAACTATCGACCCCGTTTGACCCGGTATGAGCGCTCCAACATTTTGCGCCGTGCGGCCGAGGTGGTGGTGCGTGAGACTGAACGCATCAGCGATCTGATCACGCAGGAATCAGGCTTGTGCAAAAAAGACAGCGTCTATGAGGCTGGACGTGTGCGCGATGTGCTGTTGTTTGGTGCGGATGCGGTGCTGCATGATGATGGACAAATCTTTTCATGTGACATCACGCCGCATGGACGTCAACGACGGGTTTACACGCAGCGTGACCCGTTACTAGGTGTGATTTCTGCCATCACACCGTTCAATCATCCGATGAATCAGGTGGCGCACAAGATCGTGCCGGCCGTGGCCACCAACAACCGTGTAGTGCTCAAACCCTCCGAGAAAGTGCCTTTGTCGGCATTGCTGTTTGCAGATATTTTGTATGAAGCCGGATTGCCACCCCCGATGTTTCAAGTGGTCACCGGAGATCCTGCTGAAATTGCCACCGAGTTGCTGACCAATGAACACATCGATTTGGTCACGTTCACGGGCGGTGTGCGCATTGGCAAGCACATCGCCAGCATCGTGGGTTATCGTCGTATGGTGCTGGAATTGGGGGGCAATGATCCGCTCATTGTCATGGATGACGCCGATCTGGAGGAGGCCTCGAGTCTGGCGGTGTCGGGTTCGTACAAAAATTCGGGCCAGCGATGCACGGCCGTCAAGCGCATGTTGGTTCATGCGTCCGTGGCGGACGAATTTGTGCAACGCCTGGTCGACAAGACCCGCGCCTGGCGGCACGGCAATCCGGCTGATGCTGCGATGGATATGGGGACGGTGATTGATGAGCAAGCGGCCAGTCTGTTCGAGACGCGAGTGCTGGAAGCTGTGTCCCAGGGGGCGCAACTATTGTTTGGCAATGAGCGTGATGGTGCGTTGTATGCTCCCACCGTGCTGGATCATGTGCGCCCTGACATGACGCTGGTGCATGAAGAGACATTTGGCCCGGTTTCGCCAGTGATCCGCTTCAACACCCTGGACGAGGCCATTCAGATCGTCAATGGCACGGCCTATGGGCTTTCTTCAGCAGTGTGTACCAACCGCTGGGATGTCATCACCCGGCTGGTCAATGAGCTTCAAGTGGGCAGCCTGAATGTGTGTGAGGTGCCGGGCTACCGTTTGGAGCTGACACCGTTTGGCGGCATCAAGGATTCCGGGCTGGGCTATAAAGAAGGTGTGCAAGAGGCCATGAAGAGCTTCACCAACGTGAAAACCTACTCCTTGCCCTGGCCCGCCTGATGCCCGCACATGTGGCCTTTCTTGTTCTATTGTCCGCATTGATGCACGCGGGCTGGAATGTGCTGGTCAAGCACAGCCGGGATGGGCAACTGGATACCGTGAGTTTTGCGCTGATGGGAAGCGCCATCGCCGTGTTGTGGTTGCCCTGGGTGCCGTTGCCCGATGCCGCCAGTGCCCCCTGGATGGCCGTGTCCCTGCTGGTGCATGTGGCGTATTTCATCTCCCTGATCGAGGCGTATCGCCATGCGGACTTTTCCGTGGCATATCCGTTGATGCGTGGCATGGCGCCGGTTTGGGTGTGCGGACTGGCTTGGCTGGCTGGCGAAAGACTTTCGGGGCAACAAGGACTGGGTATCCTGCTGGTGGCGGTTGGGATTGTCTTGCCGGCCTGGCTGGGTGCCGTCTGGCGTTCCGGTTCGCCACGAGGCATGGTATTTGGTTTGATCAACGCGCTGATCATCGCGCTCTATACCTGGTTGGATGGCATGGGGGTGCGTCAAGCAGGTACCGCCATAGGCTACACCTGCTGGATGTTCTTCTTTAACAGCTGGGGGATTCTGGCCTATATCGTTTGGCGCAGGGGGGGGCCGACTGTTCTCTCACATGCTCGGATGCATTGGCGTATATCCATTGCAGCAGCGTTGATGAGTATCGGTGCTTATGGCATTGTGTTGTGGGCCATGACTCAGGCGCCCATTCCAGCCATTGCTGCGTTAAGAGAGGTATCGGTGGTGTTTGCTGCACTGATGGGCTCACGCTGGTTGCATGAGTCCATGGGGCGGTCTCGACTCATGGGCGCCATGCTGGTGGGTGTCGGGGTGATGTTGATCAAAATGGTGGATACATAAAAAAATCCCCCACCGAACAATACGCGGTGGGGGATGAGGATCTTGACATCGTCTGAGTGAGCAGGCACATCAGACGATATCACCCGATTTCAAATCAGGTTCCGACAGCGGGCAACACCATGTAGCCCAAGGCAGCCTTGTTCTTGTTGCCCCAGTTGGTGTTGATGGCCGTGTTCAAGGTGCCATCGGCCAGCACGTTGGTGTGGATGGCTTCCCAGTCACCGGGGTGCTGGAAGTTGCCCATCACGTAGGCAAAACCGTTCAAATTGTCCACCGCTTGCAAGCCCGTGCATTCTGCGCCCGCGGGTGCAGAGAAGATGCGCGACAGTGTGCCCGTGTCCACGTTGTAGGCCCACACATAGTTGTTGATGTGCATGCCGGAGTCCTCACCCAGGAACAGGGTGCGGGTGGCTTCGGAGAACCACAGATTGTCCACGTTGGCCACGGTATTGATGTCAGCGGTGTTGCCCAATGCATCCGTGGCATCTTTGCCCAGCAGCTTGGTGGGCACCGCCATGGACTTGGGCACCCAGTCCGAGCCGATGGTGCTGTCCGTGCCCAGTACCACTTCATAGGTGGCGCCAGCGTTGATGGCGGTGAGCTTCAGCACATTGTTGGTCGCGGCCGGCAGGAAGCCGTTGTCCGTCATCGTGGCCCTGATGGCCGACATGGCCAGATAGGCCTTCTTGTCCTTGACGTTCAACGCCACGCCTTCCAGCTTGGTGAATTCCAGCGTAGCGCCCAGGTAAGAGGCGTAACGATTGGTTTCCAGGAACGCTGCGCCCACGGTGGCTCCGGCCTTGATTTTGATCACTTGTTGGCCAGAGCCGAAATTGATCAATTTGTAGTTGGCAGCGTCCGCAGCCACGATGGCTTGATCAGCGGGCTTGAGGAAAATGGTTTCGCCACTGACTGTGGCAGCCGTGGTGTAAGTGGTATCAGCCGCGGTTTTGCAGTTGAAGACCCCATCAAAAATGTTTTGCCAGGCATTTGTCTGTCCGCCGTTGGCGTAGTACTGGTTGGCCAGTGCTTCCACCTCTGAGGAAGTGGCATGACCCAGCTTGATAAAGCTGATGTTGAAGGCACCACCCTCCGCGCGCGTGGT
>VEQI01000101.1 GCA_018883305.1 Limnohabitans sp.
ATCCAGAATATCTATCGAACCCTGTAGATATAGAAATTCTGAAGCAGGCTCTTAACTATTGCATCAAGCTGCTCCGTACCGAGCCATTTACAGATATTGTTAAAAAAATAGTTGATGAGAAGAAAATTGAAGAAAATCCAGAACGATATATTTTTGACAATTTTTATAGCCGTCATACAGTTCCGTTCCCGCAGAGACAAAACCACAGACACTGGTCACTTGAGCAAGGGTTGATGCACTGTAGACCACATTTTGTGTGGTATTGTGGGCGGTATTTTCAACGACTTTGACAAATCCGCCCCCATCCGCCAAGGCGTTGTGAAGCGTCATGCCGATCTTCACCCCCAGATTTGCCGCGGTGGGCGCAATGGTACGGTCAAGCTATCACGCGGACCAGCAGGCGCACGCGGCAAGTCAGGCGGTAAGTGGTTCTTGAAACGCAGCGTGGCCTGCCTGCGCTGAACCCATCACGCCTGTAGCCGCCGCTGCAAATAATCCAGCCGGTCCTGCCCCCAGAAAATCTCGCCGTCCACCACATAACTGGGCGCGCCAAACACACCCGCATCAATGGCTTCCTGGGTGTAACGCTCGTAGCACTCCTGCACTTGCTGGCTGTGCGACTTGTCCATGGCCTGGACGGGCAAGCCTTGCTCGCTCAGCAACTCAGCCAGCACAGCGGGGTCGGCAATGTTGCGCTCTTGCGCCCACACGGCCGCCAAAACAGCACCGGTGATATTGAGTGCGGCCTGGGCGCCTTCCAGCAGATCAATGGCAATGATGAGTCGTGAGGCATCGTCGCCACCCACCGGGAAGAAACGGGGGTGAGGATTCAGCGGCACGTTCAGGTGTTCGCTGAAGCGTTTGAGTTCAACCAACCGGTAGGCTTGCCGCTGGGGCGCTCGCTTGCCCAGGGGCAGCCCGCCAGAGATGGGAAACACCTTGCCGCCCAGGTCCACCGGACGAACGCGAATGGTCGCACCTGCCGCCTGCGCGACATCTCGCAGGCGTTGATGGCCCAGGTAAGTCCACGGACTTTGAGGGGCAAAGTAATAATCGACTGTGTGGGGCATGGGGAAACTCCTCTCGTACTGATGTGCCGTTCCGTGGCCTGATGGCCGCTGAGGGCAGGTTGTAACGCCTCAAGAGAAATTCTGCAGGAGACACACATGAAACCCGTATTGCTTGTCACCGGAGCCAGTCGTGGCATCGGTGCTGCCACCGCTGTTCTGGCTGCCCAACAGGGCTGGCGCGTTGCCGTCAACTACAGCACCAACCGCGCTGCGGCGGACTCGGTGGTGCAACAAATCACACAGGCGGGCAGAGAAGCCCTGGCCATTCAGGCTGACGTTGGCGATGAGGCGCAAGTCCTGGCCATGTTTCAGCGCATCGACAGCCATTGGGGTCGGTTGGATGGTCTGGTCAACAACGCCGGCGTGGTGGACATGCCCGCTCGCGTGGACGAGATGACCGTGGCACGCCTGGAGCGCATGTTCCGCCTCAACATCATCGCCAGCTTTGTGTGCGCCCGCGAAGCCGTTCGTCGCATGAGCACACGTCACGGCCACCGAGGTGGCGTGATCGTCAACCTCAGCAGCGCGGCCTCGCGCATTGGCGGCTCGGGTCAGTATGTGGACTACGCCGCCAGCAAGGGTGCCATCGACACCTTGACCAAAGGCCTGGCCCTGGAAGTGGCCGGTGAGGGCATTCGGGTGAACCAGGTCAGCCCGGGCATCATCGACACGGAGATTCACGCCAGCGGCGGCAACCCGGGTCGCGCCCAGGCCGTGGGTCCCAGCCTGCCCCTCAAACGCCCGGGCAGTGCCCAAGAAGTGGCGCAAGCCATTCTGTGGCTGCTGAGTCCGGCGTCCAGTTACACCACCGGCACCAACATCGACGTCACCGGCGGGCGCTGAGCCGCTGCCAGCGGATCCGGCCTGGCCCAAGATGACGCCCATCGAGCGCCCCCACTTCAACTGCATCACGATCTGACATGAGCCCCACCCCCATCACCCACTTCATTCAGGGCCAGCGCGTGGCTGGCACGTCAAGCCGTCAGCAGGACGTCTTCAATCCAGCCACCGGCGCCGTCACCGGTCAGGTGGCGCTGGCCACGGCCGCCGATGTGGACCAGGCGGTTGCCGCCGCCCAGGCGGCCTTTGCCGGCTGGGCCGACACGCCCCCCATCCGCCGCGCCCGCATCCTGTTCAAGTTTCTGGAGTTGATGAACCAGCGCCGCGACGACCTGGCGCGCATCATCACCGCCGAACACGGCAAGGTATTCACCGACGCCCAGGGCGAGGTCACTCGCGGCATCGAGATCCTGGAGTTCTCCTGCGGCGTTCCGCAACTGCTCAAGGGCGACTTCACCGACCAGGTCTCCACCGGCATCGACAACTGGACCATGCGCCAGCCCCTGGGGGTCGTGGCCGGCATCACGCCGTTCAACTTCCCCGTCATGGTGCCCATGTGGATGTTCCCGGTGGCGCTGGCCTGCGGCAACACCTTCGTGTTGAAGCCCAGCCCCATCGACCCCAGCGCCTCGCTCTTCATGGCAGAGTTGCTCAAGGAAGCGGGGCTGCCCGATGGCGTGTTCAACGTGGTGCAAGGCGACAAGGAAGCGGTAGATGCGCTGCTCGCGCATCCGCAGGTGCAAGGCCTGAGCTTCGTGGGCTCCACGCCGATTGCCAACTACATCTATGAAACCGGCGCTCGCAACGGCAAGCGCGTGCAGGCCCTGGGCGGCGCCAAGAACCACATGGTGGTGATGCCCGACGCCGATCTGGATCAAGCGGTGGACGCGCTGATTGGCAGCGCCTACGGCTCGGCCGGTGAACGCTGCATGGCCATCAGCGTGGCGGTGCTGGTGGGTGATGTCGCCGACAAGATCATGCCGGCGCTGATCGAGCGCACACGCACGCTCAAGGTCAAGAATGGCGTCGAGCTGGATGCCGAGATGGGCCCCATCGTCACGGCAGCGGCGCACCAGCGCATCAGCGGCTACATCGACATCGGTGCCCAGGAAGGCGCAAAGCTGCTGGTGGATGGTCGTGGCTTCAAAGGCCAACAAGCGGGTGCCGGATGCGACCACGGATTCTGGATGGGCGGCACGCTGTTCGACCACGTGACCCCCTCCATGCGCATTTACCGTGAAGAGATTTTTGGCCCCGTGCTCAGCTGCGTGCGCGTGCCGGATTTCGGCGCTGCAGTGAACTTGATCAACGCGCATGAGTTTGGCAACGGGGTGAGTTGCTTCACCCGTGACGGCAACGCGGCCCGTGAGTTCTCGCGCCGCATCCAGGTAGGCATGGTGGGCATCAACGTGCCCATTCCCGTGCCGATGGCCTGGCATGGCTTTGGCGGCTGGAAGCGCTCCCTCTTTGGCGACATGCATGCGTATGGCGAAGAGGGCGTGCGTTTTTACACGCGTCAAAAGAGCATCATGCAACGCTGGCCGGAGAGCATTGGCAAAGGCGCCGAGTTCGCCATGCCCACCGCGCGCTGAACACGCCATCGTTTCAGGCAGAGCTCCCCAAGGCATCCCATGAGCGACACGGATTTCGACTTCATCATCGTGGGTGCCGGCACTGCCGGCTGCCTGCTGGCCAATCGGCTGACGGCGGATGCCCGCTACCGGGTGCTGCTGATCGAAGCGGGTCGCAAGGACGATTACCACTGGGTGCACATCCCCGTGGGCTACCTGTACTGCATCGGCAACCCGCGCACCGACTGGCTATATCAAACACAACCGGATGCAGGGCTGAACGGACGTCAGCTGCGCTATCCGCGCGGCAAGGTGCTGGGTGGCTGCTCCAGCATCAACGGCATGATTTACATGCGAGGTCAGTCGCGCGACTACGACCAATGGGCACAACTGAGCGGCGATGCCCGCTGGCGCTGGGAACATAGCCTGCCCTACTTCAAGTTGCACGAAGACCACTACCTGGGTGCCAATGCGATGCACGGCGCCAAGGACCAGCACAGCGAATTGCTGCAAGGTGCCAGCGACTATCACCGCGCCTTGCGTCATCGCCATGCGGGGGGCGAGTGGCGAGTGGAAAAGCAGCGCCTGCGCTGGGACATCCTGGACGCTTTTGCCCAGGCGGCCGAGCAAGCCGGCATTCCCGCCACCCCCGACTTCAACCGTGGCACCAATGAAGGTGTGGGCTACTTCGAGGTGAATCAGCGCAGTGGCTGGCGTTGGAACACGGCCAAGGCCTTTGTCCGCCCCACCTGCTATGGCCGACCCAACTTCGAACTCTGGACCTCGGCCCAGGTCGCGCGCCTGGAACTGGAAACGCTGCCCAATGGACAACAACGCTGTCGCGGTGTGGTGTGCTGGGATGGTCAGCAAATGATCACGGCCAAAGCGCGACACGCGGTGGTGCTGAGTGCAGGAAGCATCGGCACGCCACAGATCCTGGAACTGTCTGGCATTGGCGCACCCGAGGTGCTGCGCGCACACGGCATCGACCCGGTGGTGGACTTGCCCGGCGTGGGTGGCAACCTGCAAGACCACTTGCAGATTCGTGCTGTGTTCAAAGTGCAGGGCGTGCAAACACTCAACACGCTGGCCAACAGCTGGTGGGGCAAGCTGCAAATAGGCCTGGAGTACGCGTTCAAACGCAGCGGTCCGATGAGCATGGCCCCATCACAACTGGGCGCCTTCACGCGCAGCAGCCCCGAGCATGCCTGGCCCAACATTGAATACCATGTGCAGCCTCTCAGCCTGGATGCCTTTGGTGAACCCCTGCATGCCTTCCCGGCATTCACCGCCAGTGTGTGCAATCTGAACCCGAGCAGCCGGGGAAGTGTGCACATCACCAGCAGCGACTTCCAACAAGCACCGGCCATCGCCCCCAACTACCTCAGTACCGACGAGGACCGTCGGGTGGCTGCCGACTCCTTGCGCGTCACACGCCGCATCGTGGCGCAGCCAGCGCTGGCCCGCTTTCAGCCGGAAGAATGGAAGCCTGGCCCTCAGTATGAAAGCGATGAAGACCTGGCACGACTGGCAGGTGATATCGCCACTACCATCTTCCACCCGGTGGGCACGGCGCGCATGGGACGCCTGGACGACCCCCTTGCCGTGGTGGACCCCGAGTTGCGCGTGCGCGATGGTCGCGGTGGCGTGATTCAAGGCCTGCGAGTGGTGGATGCGAGCGTCATGCCCACCATCACCAGTGGCAACACCAACGCCCCCACGCTGATGGTGGCCGAGCGTGCCGCCGAGTGGCTGGCCCTGGCGGCCGAGGCGACTTGATCGCGCCACGGTCATCACATGAACCTAGCTAGCCAAATCAATGGGCACCCAAAAGTATTCGTCTGAATGTCTTGCAAACCAAAGGCATCATTCCAATCCGCGCCAGCGCACCGTATCGGGTAAATCCTGAGCAACCGGGCCCAGCGCGCCCCGTACAGTCACTCCACTCGTGACAAACCCCAGGTTTGTTGATTCGAGGGTCTGAGGAGACGAACACTTTTTCCAATCAAGATGACATCCGACGAGATGTCCCTGACAAGGCACCGGGTCCGCTCGGTGCCTTTTTTCTTGGCGCAGCCGCCACTCGTATCGCTCAACACCGCATGGGACAATTCACCGCATGGATGTGCTGATCGTGACGCTGGCCTCGGCCTTGGCGGGCTTCGTGGATTCGATTGTGGGTGGCGGTGGCCTGATTCTGGTCCCCGCACTGTTTGCCACCTTTCCCAATGCGCCGCCGGCCACCATGCTGGGCACCAACAAGTCGGCCTCGGTGTGGGGCGCTGCCTTCTCCACCTGGCGCTATAGCCGGCATGTGGACATGGCATGGCGCACCCTGCTGGTGGCTGCCGTGGTCACGTTCATCGGTGCCTGTCTGGGTGCCTGGACCGTCACGCAGGTCTCACCCGCGTTGTTACGTCGGGCCTTGCCTTTTGTCTTGCTGGTGCTGCTGGTCTACACGCTGGCACGCAAGGACATGGGACGTGAGCATGCACCGCGCTGGCATGCCCGGCAAGAAGGCTGGCTGCTGTGTGGCATGGGGCTGGTGGTGGGCTTTTACGATGGCTTCTTCGGTCCCGGTGCCGGCAGCTTTTTTGTCTTTTTTCTGGTGCGCGTGTTGGGCTATGACTTTTTGCATGCCTCGGCCGGTGCCAAGCTGCTCAACACGGCCAGCAATTCGGCCGCCCTGCTGGCCCTGAGCTGGACGGGCCATGTCTGGTGGCATCTGGCGTTGCCGCTGGCTGCCGCCAACATCCTGGGTAGCTGGCTGGGCACGCGCCTGGCGTTGAAGCGTGGCGCAGGTTTTGTGCGCAATGTGTTTCTGGGGGTGGTGGGCGCGCTGATCTTGAAAACCGGTTACGACGCCTTCTTGCGCTGACTTTGTGCGCTGACTTTTGCGCCAAGCCAGCACCGCTCAGCGCTGACCCATGCGTTCGGGCAGAGGCACTGTCTGCGCAGGCCGAGGCACGCCAATCGGACGGGTGGCCTGGCCACGCTGCACGGCAGCCACATCCTCGACGGAAGGGTATTGGTCCAGCAATACGTAATCGAACACGCGGCGTGCAATGGGGGCTGCATTCTGCGCGCCAAAGCCGGCGTTTTCCACCACCATGGCCAGCACCACTTTGGGAGACTCTGCGGGGGCATACGCCATGAACAGTGCGTGATCCCGCATGCGCTCATCCAGCTGCGCGGCGTTGTATTTTTCGTTCTGGCGCACCGTGAACACTTGCGCGGTGCCTGTCTTGCCCGCGCTGGTGTAGGGCGCCCCGGCAAAGCTGGTGGCCGACGTTCCCTCCAGATTCACGCCCACCAGGGCACGTTGGATTTCCTGCACATGCTCGGGTTTGAGCGGGAGCTGTGCCACCGGCTGGTGTGCCACTGGCGTGCGCTGCTTGCTCACCACGTCCACCACCTCTCGCACCAAGTGCGGACGCATCTGCCGCCCCTGATTGACCAAGGTGGCTGTGGCCTGGGCGATCTGCAGCATGGTGAAGTTGTTGTAGCCCTGACCGATGCCCAGGGAAATCGTCTCGCCCGCATACCAGCGCTGCTGCTCGGGTTTGCGGTACGCGGTGCGCTTCCATTCGGTGGAGGGCAGAATGCCACGCGCCTCACCCACCAGATCAATGCCCGTGGGTCGACCAAAGCCCAGCGGCGCCATCTGTTCGGCCATCAGGTCCACGCCCATGTCTCGCGCCAGCAAATAGTAGTAGGTGTCGCAGGACTCCACGATGGAGCGGTACATGTCCACCATGCCATGCCCGCCTTCCTTGTCGTCGCGGAAGCGGTGGTTGCCAAACATGAAAAAACCGGGGTCGGCGAAGGCCTGCTGTGCCGTGCGTTTGCCGGTGGTCAACGCGGCCAGGGCCATGAAGGGCTTGTAGGTAGAGCCGGGGGGATAGGTGCCTCGCAAGGCGCGATTGAGCAAGGGCTTGTCGGGTGACTCGTTGAGCGCTTGCCAGTTCTCCTGATCGATGCCTTCCACAAACAGGTTGGGGTCGAAGGTGGGCTTGCTGACGAAGGCCAGCACCTCACCGGTGTTGGGGTCCATGGCCACCAACGCGCCGCGTCGCTGACCATACAGGTCTTCCACCAGTTTCTGTAGGCGGATGTCCACCGACAGCACCACCGTATGTCCCGGCACCGCCGCCAGGCTGCTGAGCCGGCGCACGGCACGCCCGCCAGCGGAGGTCTCCATCTCGTGCACGCCAGTGGTGCCATGCAGTTCACGCTCGTAGCTTTGCTCGATGCCCAGTTTGCCGATGTAGTCGGTGCCCCGGTAGTTGGCCTCGTCGTCCGACTCCTCGAGACGCTCTTTCTCAGTCTGATTGATGCGGCCAATGTAGCCAATCACATGACTGGCCAGATCGCCCATCGGGTAATTGCGAAACAGTCGAGCCCGGATTTCCACCCCGGGAAATCGAAACCGCTGGGCGGTGAAACGCGCCACCTCCAGGTCGGTCAGGCGGGTGCGCAAGGGCACGGACTCAAAGCTGCGAGATTCCTCGCGCAATTTTTTGAAGCGCCTTCGGTCGCGAGGCTGCACCTCGATGACCTCGCTCAGTTGGTCGATCACCTGCTCCAGGGGCTCCACCAGTTTGGACGGTGTGATCTCCAGGGTGTACGCCGAGTAGTTGCTGGCCAGCACCACCCCGTGGCGGTCCATGATGATGCCGCGGTTGGGCACGATGGGCACCACCGCCGTGCGGTTGCTCTCGGCCTGCTCGAACAAATCGTCATAGCGCCACCACTGCAAGTACCCCAGGCGCAACAACAGCAACGCAAAGGCAATCCCGACCAACGCCGTGGCCGCCAGGATCCGTGTGCGAAACCGATACAGGTCGGCCTCGACATCGCGCATGGCTTTCATAGCGGTCGATTGGCGTCCGGGTCGGGCGCACGACGTTGCGGCGACAGCAGCACCACACTGACCACCGGCCACAACAAGGCCTCCAGCACGGGCGCGAGCAACAGGCTCCAGCCTGGGAAATCAGCCCCCGAGCCCAGCCGCAACAACAGCGACAACGCGTGCGCAGCCGCAAACAAGGGCAGCACCTGCAGGGCCTGCGACGTGACGCTGAACCACAGCAAACGTCGGTGAATCATGGTGGCCAGGAACCCCAACACCGTGTAGGACAGGGCATACTGACCCAGCAGTCCTGCTTGATGCACATCCATCACCAGCCCCAGAAAAAATGCCCAGCCCACGCCAATGCGCAGGGGCTGATGCACGCACCAGAACACCAGCACCAGGGCCAACACGTCTGGCACCCAGGGCGCGTTGCCCCCCCAGCCCATGCCCTGCAGCATGTTGAGCATCAGAGCCATGAACAGGCTGAACACCACAAAGGAGGTTTTGGCTGGCAGCAACAAAGGCTGACCGCGCGGCATGATCATCGGCGGCCTCCTTTGCGCTCACTCGTGCGTGGGCGATCAGGCTCGGGACGTGCAGGCAAATCCTTGCCCACAGGCTCCAGCACCAGCACATGCCGCACACCTTGCGCACTGGCCAAGGGTTCGGCCAGCACGCGCGCAAACATGGATCCGGCGCGCCGCTCCACCCGCGTGACACGGGCCACCAGCAAGCCCGGCGGATACACGCCGTCAATGCCACTGGTGGTCAAGGTATCGCCCACCTCGATGTCTGCATTGGTGGCCAGGTAGCGCAACTCCAATTGCGGTGAGCCTTGATACTCGCCATAGGCCACCCCACGCACCGCCGTGCGCGTGTTGAGCACGGAGATGGCCTGCTCACGATCGGTCAACAAGGTGATCTCGCTCAGCAGTGGGTACACGCGCGTGACCTGTCCCAGCACCCCAAGTTCATCCATCACTGGCGAGCCCAATTGAACACCCTGCGTCGCCCCTTGCTGAATGATGAGCTTGCGGGAATAGGGGTCCGCAGCCTCGTAGAGCACTTCTGCGGCGCGTGAACTCACGGGCAAGCGATCACGCAGATTCAGCAAAGCGCGCAACTGCCGGTTCTCTTGCAGCAACTGCTCCACCTGGGAGGCACGCACGGTCTGGGCCAGCAGCTGGTCTTGCGCCTGGCGCGCTTCGCGCTGGGCGGTGTCACGCCACTGCAGGGACTCAGCCAGCGCCGCACTCCACACCACCGGCCGCCTGGCCAACCATTGCACGGGGTAGAGCGCCACCGACAAGGCTGAGCGCAAGGGCTGTGTCAGATTCCAGCGCACATCGGCCAACATGAGCAATAAACCCAGTGCGCCAAA
>VEQI01000429.1 GCA_018883305.1 Limnohabitans sp.
GGTAGAGGTCATACGCACTTTTGGCGGCCACGGCCACGCGCACGCCTGCACGGTCCACCGCTTCCAGGGATTGAATGGCAGAGGATGACGGCACCACGTAGGCACCTTCAATCACCACGTAGGGCGCGGTGAACTGCAAGCCTTCACTGCGTAGCGGGTCGATGGCGAAGAATCCCAGGTCGGCCTGTCCGCTTCGGACCGCTTCCACGGATTTGTTGGCGGCATCAAACGCAATCAGTTCCACGGGCAGGTTCAATTGCCGCCCCAACTCACGCCCGATGTCCACCGAGACGCCGCTGAGTTCGCCGGTTTGCGGGTCCTTGCGGGCCAATACCGCGTTACCATGGTTGATGGCCACACGCAACTTGCCTTGACGGGTCCAGGCGGGAACCTCGGCCTGTGGCGCCCGCTCAAGTGGGCTACAGCCCGCGGCCAACAAGGTCAGGCCCATGAGCAGGGCTCGACGTGTGGCGTCTGCGGTGTCACCTGGTGAGCAGTGGCTGGGATGGAATGGGGGCTGAGTCTGTTTGACCATGAGGTCTTTGAGCGTACAGCAACTGACGGTGTCGTGCAGCCATGAAAGAAGCGCTACCCGAAAAGTGAAAAAACCGTAGCACCAATATAATGCTACGGTTTTCATTTGGTGGCCTGGGGCGGAATCGAACCACCGACACGCGGATTTTCAATCCGCTGCTCTACCAACTGAGCTACCGGGCCAGAAGGCTCATTGTAACACTACCACGCGCGCCCCTGGGATGGGGGCGTTCTTGGTTCACGCACCCAACACCTGAAACAGGTGGACGGGGAAATTCATTGGTTCCGTTTTTGTTCTTCAAGACATGTTTTGTTTCAAGCGATTGTGGATGGTCGGGATGGTGAGTGGTTTGTTCGGTGCCTCCGTGTCGTCCATGGCCCAGCCCGCATCGGCGGCCCCCTCGGGTCCGTGGGACGGGTTCAACCTCTCAACCCGGGAGGGCGATCAGTGGCGCCTGATGTTCAGCCCCCACACCACGCATTATTCCTACAGTGAAGAGCACAAACGGGTCATCTTGCTGGGCGCTGAGCGTGAACGCGCAGATGGAGCATTGGCGGGTGTGACCTTTTTCAGCAACTCGTTTGGTCAGCCCAGCACTTATATCTTCCCCTGGGGCAAGGTGTATCGCGATGTGATGGGCTATCCCGGTGTATTTGCCAAATGGACGGCCGGGTTGCTTTACGGGTACAAGTCTCCCTATGAGAACAAGGTGCCGCTGAACCATGATGGCTTTTCACCCGGGTTCATTCCTGCGGTGGGATGGGAGTCTTCGCGCTTTCAGTTGCAGTTGAACTTCCTGGGAAATGCCGGACTGATGTACCAGATGTCCTGGAAGCTGTCGCCTTGAAACGCTGAGAAACATCTGACTGGCGCGGGCCAGACACTGTGCTGGAGGACGCTGCCCACGTCTCAGTTGGGTGCCGTGTCCGTGGCTGCCCGGCGTGCAAATTCGGCTCGCAAGGCCTTGAGTTTTTCGCGCGGATCTTCTTTGGCCGTGGTCTGATCCAGCGCCATTTCGGCAATGAAGCGGCTGGGCTGGACACTGATCATCTCGCGCCCTTTTTTGCGTTTGCGACTCCAGCTGACGGCCAGCGTGCGCTGCGCGCGGGTGATGCCCACATACATGAGACGCCGTTCCTCTTGCAGACGAGCGGCAATGGATTCATTGGCGGAGTCGCTGTCTTCCTCCTCCAGCCGAAATGGCAGCAGGCCTTCTGCCACCCCGATCAGCATCACGTGCGGCCACTCCAGGCCCTTGGCGGCGTGCAGGGTGGAGAGCGTGACGACGTTTTGGTCTTGCTCACGCTCGCTCAGGGTGGAGAGCAGCGAGATGGTCTGAACCACTTCCAGCAAGCTTTTCTTTTCACGCTCCATGGTGGTGCCGGCGGCGTCATCGATCTGGCCGCCGCAGCGTTTGGCCATCCAGTCACAAAAATCCAGCACATTGGTCCAACGAGCCGCCGCGAGTTTTTCATTGTCCTCGTTGTCGTAGAGGTGTTGCTCGTAGCCAATGTCCTTCAGCCAGTCCATCAGCCAGCGCAGGGCATCTTCAGCGCCTGTGGTGTGACGGGCGCGGAATTCCAGGTCATTCAGGTAGCGTCCAAATTCATGCAGGCTGCCGATGGCCCGTGCAGACAGCACGGAGCTCAGGCTGTTGCTGAACAAGGCTTCAAACAGGCTCAGCTTGTATTGCGA
>VEQI01000430.1 GCA_018883305.1 Limnohabitans sp.
GCAAGGCGTGGTGGATGGTCAGGAGAACCCGCTGGAAATCGTGGAATCGATGAAGTACAACGAAGTGCAGAAGTACGCCATCGAAACCGGCCACGTGAGCGGCGCCATGACCTGGATCTTCCACGAGCCGCGCTTCAAGCGTTTGCCTGCCGATGTGCAAGCGCTGCTGAAGTCGGAAGGTGAAGCCGCCATGCTGGCCGCCACCGACCGCATGCTCAAGACCGAAGGCGAAATCAAATCCCGACTGCAAGCGCAAGGCATGCAATTCATCCAGGTGGACCGCGCGGCCTTTGCCACGGCTTTGGGTGGCATGTCCAAGGAGTTCCCGGACCTGGCCCCCTGGGTGGCCAAGGTGCAGGCCGTCAAGTAAATGCCGGCCCCCTCCAACGGCCGCGAGCGTTGCGTCATGGCCATCGAGCGTTTGCTCGATGGTCTGCTGGCCACCGGCATCCTGGTCATGGCCGTGTCCATGGCGTGGCAGGTCATTGGCCGCTACGCGTTTGGGCGTGCACCCGGCTGGAGCGAAGAGCTCTGTCGTTTTCTGATGCTGTGGGTCACCATGCTCGGTTCAGCTGCGGTGGTGCGCCGAGGCGGGCATCTCACCGTCACCGCGTTGCTGGACGTGCTGCCGCCCGCAGCGTGTTCGCTGCTCTTGGCCTTGCGTGACGCGCTCATGGTGGCCACCTGCGGGCTGTTGGCCTGGCAGGGGTGGCTCTTTGCCGAACTCAATGGCGACCAGGATTCAGCCGCCATGGAAATTGCCATGACCTGGCCCTACGCCGCCATTCCGGTGGGGGCGGCGCTCATCCTGGTGATGGTGATGGCCGCTCGCGTGCTGGGTGGACCGTTTTTGATGCAATCCGAGGACGGCGAGGGCGTGCTATGACCGGTCTGGCTCTTGTCATCGGCATTGCGCTGGTGGTGTGTCTGCTGCTGGCTGTGCCGGTGGCGTTCAGTCTCATCATCACCGGCGTGGTGGCCATGTTGTGGGTGGGCGACATCCCACTCATGGCCTTGCCGCAGCAACTCATTGCCGGCATCGACAGTCTGTTGCTGCTGGCCATTCCGTTTTTCCTGCTGGCCGGCGACCTGATGAACAGCGGGGGAATCACCACCCGGCTGCTGGACTTCACCAACGCGCTGGTGGGTCGCTTTCGCGGCGGTCTGGCCTTGAGCAACGTGGTGTCCGCCACGGTGATGTCGGGCATTTCGGGCTCAGCGGTGGCCGACACCAGTGCGCTGGGCCGGGTGCTGATTCCTGCCATGGTGAAGGAAGGCTATTCGCGTGGCTTTGCCGCAGCCCTCACTGGCGTGGCCAATATCGTGGGCCCCATCATCCCGCCCTCCATCACCTTCGTGTTGATTGGCGTGCTCACCAATTTGTCCATCACCAAGCTGTTCATGGCGGGCATTCTGCCGGGCATTTTGTACAGCGTGGCCATCGGCATCGCCGCCTACGTCATTTGCCGTCGGCGTGGCTACCCGGCGCGGCCCGGCGCCAGCCTGACCGAGGTGTGGCACACCTTCAAACGTTCCATCTGGTCGCTCATGATGCCGGTGTTCATCCTGGCAGGCATTCGCACCGGCATTTTCAATGTCACCGAGTGCTCGGTCATGGCCGTGCTGTATGCCTTGGTGGTGGGCGGCCTGGTGTACCGGGAGCTCACATTCCGTGACGTGGTCAACGCCCTGGTTCGCACCGGACGCGCCACGGCGGTGCTGATGATTGTGCTGGGCGGTGCGCAGGTGGTGGCCTGGCTGCTGGCGTATCAAAACATTCCGCAAGCCGTGGCCGACTGGATGCTCACCGCGGTGCAACACCCCTGGATTTTTCTGCTGGTGGTCAACATTCTGTTGCTGCTGGTGGGCACCTTCATGGAAAACGGGCCCGCCCTGGTGGTGCTGGCCCCGGTGCTCTACCCCATCGCCGCCAAATTTGGCATCGACCCCTATCATTTTTCAATGATCGTGGCGCTCAACCTGGTGCTGGGTTTGATCACCCCGCCGGTGGCCATCAGCTTGTCCATCGGGGCAGTGATAGCCAACGCGCCATCGCGCGAAGTCACCCGCGAAGCCATGCCGCTCTTTGGCGTGGCGGTGCTGGTGCTGATGCTGGTGACCTACGTGCCGCAACTCAGTCTGTTCATTCCGCAAGTGATGGGAATCAAGTAGCCATGACCGCACCCCCTCCCGCCCCGCCCCACTCCACCC
>VEQI01000431.1 GCA_018883305.1 Limnohabitans sp.
ATCATCCAGTGACCAGCGTTGCAGCACTTCAAAAGTGGGCCAGTCAATGCGGAAAAACTGATTGCGTGAGGGGTCATGCAAGGTCCAGCTGGGTTGACCGTCGCCCAGGCTGGGACCGGCCATCCAGTCGAGTTCCTCGCGCAGGGCGGGCAATCCCATGGTGGTCAAACCCCCAGGTATGTTCGAACGGAGGCCAGCGGGCGTCGCAGCATCCCGTAGATCAAAGGCACCCAATGGCCCTGGATCCGGGCGGTCCCCTTGAGTCCCACACGATGCGACGTTGGTTCGGCCAGGACGGCGCGCACGCGGTACGCAAATTGGCCATCGGGCCGCTGCACGGCGTCATGCGCCAGGTAGCGGATACGTGCTGACACGGGGGACAACGGGCTGGCATTCAGATAAAGGCTGACCTCGGCGCCTTCTTGCAAGGCAATGGCATCATTGAGCGGTATCCAGGCCTCCACTTCAATGTCACCCGGTTCAGCGATGCGCAGAATGCGCTCGCCCACCACCACAGGCTTGCCAATCCACTCACTGGGGTCATCCATGAGCACCATGCCGCCTTGTGGCGCCTGGACAGTCGCACGTTGCTGTTGTTCGGTGGCAAACACCAGCTCGGCGCGCTTTTCCTCTACCTTGCCTGCCAGCAGTGCCAATTGTGCTTTTGACTTGGCATCGATCAGCGCTTGTTGGTAGGTTTGGCGGTAATCTGCCTGTGCCGTGGCCAGCGTTTGCTGCGCCACTTCCATGCGGCTGCGAATCAGGGCTTGGTCGAAGCTGAAGAGCGGCTGTCCTTGTTTCACCATTTGATTGGGCTGCACGTGGAAGGTATCGATCACGCCATCCAAGGGCGAACGTATCACCACAGGGTGGGCGGGGACCAATTCGCCAGGTGCCAGAACTGACAAGCGCAGCGGGCACAGCAGCACGACCACCAGCAACAATGTCAACTGGACGCGTGTTTGTCGATACCACGGCCGATCTGGCGCGGCGCGCAGCCAGCGTTGCATGGTGGATTTGAACGCACCCCACGAGCGCACGCGCGTCTTGTGTTTGGCACGAAACGCGTGCCACCAGACCTCGGACCATTGCGCCAGACGCTGTACCTCCGGCGCGGTCCAGACTTCGTCACGAAGCCATAGAGAGGCCCCTTGGCTAGCGGCGTCATCCCGCGTGAGCCCATGGGGTATCCAGAGGGCGTGTTCGGGCCACCAATCTGCCCATTCGCGGGCCAGATGTTCAGGCAGGTCCTGAGAAGTCAGGGTGCGGGCGGCGCCAGCATGATTGGCGCGCAGATGGCGAGCCACCTGATCCACCCACAACACGTAGGGGGCATTGGCTTCAATCTGCACCACGCCGGAGAGTGTGAACACACCTTCATCACTCAGCCACAAGACGGCTTGTCGATAGCCTGCCAAGCAAAGCGACTGGTTGGCCAGCAGAAATCCAAGTTCACGGTCACTCTGGGATTGCCGAGCCAGGCCGGCCAGTTCCCAGAGTTGGGGAAGGGCGTCGATAGTTGTGTCAGCGTCTTGTTGTGTCATCCGGCAAGGGCAAGTTCAACCACCGGTGCTGGTCGTTCCTGTGGCGCGATCGGCTTGAGGGTAACCGGGGTCAGCGCGGCCGGTCGTTTGGCCGCCAGACGGATTTTATCTGTCAGACTATTACGGCTTTGCGGTCTTTGCGGAGCAGGAGATTCTTCACCCACGAACAGGCGGAACACGGACGTGGCTTCACGACCGTCCTCATCACGCGCGATCACTTTCAATTCCACCCGCCCCTTGAAGTTGGCGGGTGGAGTGACGTCAAAGGAGCCGGTTTGTGGGTCGAATTTCACCCAGGCTGGTAACGGTGCATCATCGCCTTGCTTGGCTTGAAGCTTGACGATAGCGTCTTGCTTGGAATGCATGAACGCGTCATAGGGAATGGAGATCTTGCCCGTGGTGGTGGAGGACTGTACGTACTGGTCGGTGATGCCTTTGTTCACCGTCAGGCCGGGGGGAGCGCTCTCAATGGCAACGATCGGGAAACCGGAGTTGCTGGTCAGCACTTCCGCAATGATGGGGGCTGGAAGCTGATTGGGGGTTGGCAGCTTTTGCTCCAATGCCAAAACAGCTGAATTGAAGGGTTTGGGAAGCGAGGCCGGCACCGATGCGGCGGGTTCAGGCGACTTCGCGTTTGCTGGCCCCTGGGGAGCTGGTATCGGGG
>VEQI01000102.1 GCA_018883305.1 Limnohabitans sp.
GGGCCACATAGTCTTCGTAGCGAACAATGCCGTTGGGCAAGGCGCTCTTGGGGGTTGTGGTGTTGGTGGTCAGTGCCATGATGGGTCCTCAGTCAGGCTCAGGCTTTGGTGATGTCGAGCGTGCGCATCATCAGCTGCTTGGCGGTGTTGACCACTTCGACGTTGTTTTGATAAGAGCGTGAGGCCGACATCATTTCCACCATCTCCTGCATTTCATTCACGTTGGAGAGGTAGACGTAACCGTTGGCATCCGCCTTGGGGTTGCCCGGATCGTGCAGGCTGCGGATGGGGGTGGGGTCATCGGCCACCATGTCCACTTTCACGCCGCCCAGATATTGAGCGCCCGCGTGGGTCATCTCTTCTTCCAGCAGGGCCTTGAAGACGGGGCGCTTGGCTCGAAAGGCCTCACGCTCTGTGCCCGACACCGTGGTGGCGTTGGCCAGGTTGGAGGCGGTGGTGTTCATGCGCACCATTTGCGCGTTCAGCGCGGTGCCGGCAATGCCAAAGACGCTATCGAGTGTTCTCATGATGCTCACTCTCCTTTGAGGGCCTTGCGGATACCGCCAATGCGGTTCTCCAGAAACTGCAATGTGGCCTGGTAGTCACCCGCTGCTCGACCAAAATGGGCTTGTTCCACGCTGATTTCCACCGTGTTGCCATCAAACGATGAGTTGAAGGGCGTGCGGTAGCGCATGCCGTTGTCGGGCGCTTCGGCCACAGCGGCGTAATGCTTGCCGTGGGTGGCTGTCAGGTAGTCTTTCTTGACTTCTTTCAGCATGGCCTTGAAGTCGACATCCTCAGCCTTGTAATTGGGGGTATCAGCGTTGGCAATGTTGCGCGCGAGCACTTCCAGACGTCGGCTTCTGACAGCCAAGGCCTGCTCGTTGATGCCAAACGCACTTTTCAAAATGTCCATCACATACCCCTCATGTTCTTGCGATGTGTCGGGTTCCCGGTCTCAAGTGACAAGACCTCAGACCGATATTTGCAAGAAGCGTGCCCTGTCGGAAATTTGTGTATTCAGGGGGTGGAGATCCCCAAATCAAGGCCTGTGCCCCTGGACAGTGGCAACCGCCTGCCAGCCTCAGCCGAAAGCGGCGAAACTTTGCCGCTCAACGAACCACGTTGGGCGTGGCGTTGGCGTAAGCGCTGACCTTGAGCGCCTGCACGCGGTTGAGTGGCGTGCCAGACACCGGTTGCATGGTGGGCGGTGTGTCGAGTCCCAGGCGTTCGTTGGCGTTTTGATGCAGCCCCTGCTGAATGGACTGGCGGGTGATCCCTGCACGAACGTCGCGATTCACATATAAGTGTGGCGCCTGGTTGCCTGCGATGTTGAGATTGACCTGAGGCCGGGTTTCCTGTCGGGCGGCCGGTGTCAGCACCGTCAAATACAAATCGTCCAGCCCTGCCGAACCCAGGTTCTTCAGGCCGGTGTCGTCAAAATACTTGGCCACCAGGTCCAGTTGCTGCAACACGCTCTTGCCCATGATGGCCTTGGGATTTTGCGCATAGCCCACGCTGGCAGCGCCGCGGTCCGGGCCATCACAGAACTGGATGATGCCGTGGCAGCGGCTATTGCTGGCCTTGGGGTTCATGCCATCACTTTCCATGAGGGTCATGCGGGCAAAATCATCGGGCGAGAATTTGTATTCATTGGCCATTTGCAAGATGCGGTCGTGCACGGCCTGACGCTCACTGGCGGGGATGAAGCCCTTTTCCACCGCGCGATCCAGGGTTTTTTGCAACACAGGGTTGGCCTGACTCCCAATACGGGTCAGCAATTGCAGTTGCGTGCTGGGCACCAGGGAGTTGGGCTCCGAGGTGCCGGACGACATGGGCAAAGCGGCACTGAAGCCCGGTGACTGGGTGCCCAGGGCTTTGTCCGCCGTGGCCATATTGACAGAAGACGGCAAGGCCGCCTGCAGGCTGCTCAGATTCAGCCGCTGTCCCGGAAAAATGCGGTTGGCGTTTTGAATACCGCTGGACCGCGCCACATCCTGGGCCAGTCGTTGCACATCCGACATGGACGCATTGACACCGCGTCCGGCAAAAAACTGTTTCACGATTCCCGTCAGGGTGTCGCCCGATTTGACAACTGTCCAGTCTGACGACATGCCCTGCAAGCCGCCCGTGCGAATTGACGATTTGGCGTCACCCAGCACACGGCCAAAGTTCAAACCGGCAGGCGTGGCATTGGCGTCCGTGCGCGTCACGATATCTGAATTCTTTTGATCTAAAAATTCAGATTTGTTCACTAATTTTGAGTCAATATTGATCGCCATGGCTCACCTTGAATCGGATCTGCAAAGTTGGTATCGAATTTGCATCAGGCTGGTCATCCGACGAAAAACTGTCACATCACCTAGCTTCAACAACCTGAGAATGCAAATGCCGTGCCTCCCTCACCACGCGACTACGCAAGACCGTCAAGGGTCTGGCTCTGCCCCCCGGCATGGCTGGCGGGCGGTCTGGCTGGGACTGGGTCTGTCGTGCGGCGTCTCCCTGGCCATGTCTCAGGAGGCGCTATTGCAGCAAGCCAGGGAATGGGCCGCACACAGTCAAAATATCCCCGTGGACCATCTGGTGGTGGCCCCTTTGGACGCCCGACTGAAGGTGGCCCCTTGCGAGCGCGACGTGCGCTTTGACTATCCCTTCCAGAACAAACAATCCTTGCGGGCCCGCTGCGATGCGCCCACCTGGCAATTGTTTTTGCAAGTCACCGCACGCGGTGCCCCCTCCACGCCCACCTCGGCCAGCACGACTGGACTGGTCATGCGTCCGGTCTGGGTTGCTTCCCAAATGCTCAAGCGCGGCACGGTGATTCAGCCCGGCATGCTGCAGCAAATCACCCTGGCACTGCCTGCTGGCGATACTCAACTGGTGGCCGACCCCAGGGATGTTCAGAACATGGAGTTGCTGCGCGACTGGCCGGCCAACACGCCCTTGCGCAATTACGACGTCAAACCCACCCAGCTGGTGAAGCGAGGTCAGCAAGTGCTGGTCTCGGTGGGCGAAGGACGGGGTTTTCAAATCACGGTGCGCGCCGAAGCCCAGCAAGATGGGCTGATGGGCGAGCAGATCCGACTCAAGAACATGGAGTCGGGCCGTATGCTCAGCGCCGTGGTCAGTGGCCCCAGCACCGCCAGAGGTTTATAAGAAAAAAGCGTTCTTTTAAAAAATTTCTTCTTTTTGACTATCCGGGATTAAAGTTAATGGCCACCGTGCCGATAACGCCCAGGTCAAGGAAGGATTCATCCGACCTTCAATAGAAAGAGTACATATCATGACCGATCCGATTTCAAATCAGGTATCCCGGTTGAATACCCCGGCGGGCCCGGCTCGCGCTGCCGCCGACAAGGCGGACAAGGCTGACAAAAAGGCCGGCACTGGCACGGCCAAAACCGCCAAGGCCGTTGAGTCCGACTCGCTGGAACTCAGCGGTGTCAACCAGCGTGTGAACAACCAGCCCGAGTTCGACCGCACCAAGGTGGAAGCCATCAAGGCTTCGCTGCGCAACGGCACCTACCCGCTGAACCCGCGCCGCATTGCCGAGAATTTCGTCGCCCTGGAGCAGATGATCACTGGCTGAGACTGAGTCATGTCGACCCTGAACGCCCAGACCGATCCGCAAGCCCTGCCGCAAGCCCTGGCCTGCGTGGAGGCGCTTGAGCAACTGCTTGAGCAGGAATTCGACACCCTCAAAACCCAGGCGCTCGACCGCTTCGACGCCCTGGCGCAACAAAAGTCCGACCTGCTGACGCAGCTCGGCCACATCACCGGCATTGCGGAAAAATCCGATGCCGACGCGCTGGACAGCCAGTGGGACGGGTTCAAGGCCCGGATGCAGAGCTGTCGCCAGTTGCATCAGCGCAATGAAATTTTGCTGATCCGCAAGCTCGACGCTATTCGTGGCGCACTGGACAGCTTGCAAGTCAACGACCCCACCAGCTCACTGGAGGTCTATGACCGCCTGGGCAAGGTCCGACGCGTGAGGCGTCACGGCCACGGCTACAGCGCCGCCTGACGACCCCTCTCCAGCGCTGCCTCACGGTGCAGCACTGTTGCGCTTTTCATCCCCGGGCTTCATGCCCTTGAGCCAATACACCCACGACAGAATCACGGCTACGGCGGTGTACAGCTCGGGGGGAATGTCCTCCCCCACTTCCAGCCGACTCAGCAGGGCCAGCAACTGTGGGTCCTCGGCCACATAAATGCCTTGCCGCCGCGCAGCGTCGACCAGCTGACGAGCCACCTCGTCGCGTCCGCGCGCGCTGACCCTGGGTGTTTTGAAACGCCCGTATTCCAGCGCAACGGCTTCCAGCATCTGTCTGGGTTTTTTCATGATGCCCTCATGCCTGCGCGTCCACCACGTAGCCCCGGTCACTCTCCGACTTGCTCAACTGGTGACCCGGACGCACCGAATGCACCACCTGGAAGGTGCGAAGATTCAGCCCTGCACTGGCCAGTTCGTCATGCAACAAATGGCCTCGGGTACGGGCCAGTTGGGCCACGTCTTCGCGTTGCGCCCACATGGTGAGATCGATGACCTGCTGCTGGGTCACCTGCGTGTGCAGCCACAACTCGCCCAGCAAGCGACTGCGCGAATGGATGTCCACGTTGAACGGTGGTGTCGGCTCTTCGTCACTGGCCCGGTCTTGATGGATGTGCATGGACACCGGGTCGGCATCCAAGAAGGGCAACACCAGGTGCAAGGACAACTCGCCACGCAACTGCGCCTGCGCGGCCTGGGCCTGGCTGCGGTCCATCTCCTCCACGGTCTGGCGCAACTCCTTGAGTGCCTTATCGGACACGTTGTCGTCGGTCTTATTGCTCAACAGGTCCAGCAATTGACGCAGCAAGGACTTTTGATCGGCTTCCACCGACTCCCCCTTGCTCAGCCGGTTTTCCATCGACCGCCCCTGCGACTGCACCACGCGCTTGAGGGCATCGCTGCGCAGGCTGGACATGTTCAGGCTCAGCGCATCCCAGCGCATCAGCACATTGGCCACCTCGGGAGATGAGGAGAGCACTGACAGCAAACCCGGCTGCAGCCAGGTCAGGGCTTTGCTGAAGCCCGCTGGTTGCGCCAGCAACACTTCCAGTGGCGTCACCGGTGCAGCCACCGCGCCCGTTTGCAGGGCGGAGGCACCACGGGCACGCAACTGGTCGGCCAGGGGAACCAGGGCGTTGCTGACCGCTGGCGTTCCCGGCGCAGTGGATTGAATCAGCAGACCCCAGCCACCTGGGGTCTGACTCACGCGCAAAAAGGGTTTATCACCGTCCTTGAGGTTCCAGCCGTTGGGGACACCAAAGGAAAAGTCGCGCAACCACAGCCGCACACGGCCGTCTTGCACGCTGACCGTGGCAGGCACCACCTGTCCATCCTGCAGGCCCAGTTGGGTGGCTACGCGCGTCTCCACCCACAGTGGGCGTGTATCCCACTGGACCGGGGGGACTCTAGGTACCCCGAGAACGTTTTCGGGTCCCAGCATGAAGGGGATCCTGCCAGGACGTCAGCTTCAGCACATCAGGGATAACGCACCCAATGGCGCCGCGCCTCGCTGCCCGTGCTGAGCGTGCTGGCCGTGTCGGCAGCCGGTTTGACCAGATGCTTGCTGAGCAAAGACTCATGCGAGGGCAATTGCAAGGTGGCACCGGCCATCAACACCTTGGGCGAGCCCTTGGTCATGGCGGCAGGATTCATGCGCACCACTTCCTCACGCAACAAATCGGGGCGCAGCGGGCTGTTGGGATAGGCCTGACGCACCACCTTGTCCAGCGTGTCACCGGCTTTGACCACATAAGCGGATTTGACCGAGGCATCGGTGGCCGCTTCTGCCAGCACCGAGGTTCCAACCGACAGCCCGCCCAGGCACACAAGCGCCGGGACCACAAACTTACGAATGACTGCATCACGCATGGCAACTCTCCAAATCTTCAAGGGATCACGGGCACCGCCACCCAGGACGTGCCCCCAGGCAGGGCCGGGCCGGCCACTTGCTTGAGTTCTGCATAGTACGGCCCCAGGCTGTCCACCTGCGCCAGGGCCAGTCGGTCCAGGGCTTTGGGTTCAAGCACGCGGCCAGGAATTTTTTGCGGATCCACCATCACCAGTCGATCGCCCACTTTCAAGCCGCTGGTATGCCCCGCCGCAATTCGATAGCGTGCCGCCCCTTCGCGGTTCAACACCTGAAACTGCGGGGGCACACAAGACAGTCGTTGCTCGATGCCCGCCAGAAAAGTTTCTGCGGCTTCGTGCAACGCCGTCAACACCTGGGACGACAAGCGGTCGGGATGGGTGCTGGTCATTCGTTCCTCCAGCGTCACCACGGCCTCGTGATCAAAGGACAACGAAGGATCCAGACGATGCACGGCGCGCCAGTGCAGAGCCACCAAGGGCGGCATCTCGCGCGGCTGTGACATGGGCGTCACCACCAGTTGCAAACGCCAGGGCACGTTTTGCTCGCCTTGCAGGCTCAAGGCGCGTTCATAGACCGTATGGGGCACAGCCGCTTCCTGCAGACGCCACACCGTGGAGCGACGGCCTTGCTCCAGCATCAAGGAGCGCACATAGCGAACAGCCTGGTGCGCTTGCTGCCGATGCGCCAGCGGCATCTGAGGGGAAACGGCCACATCCAGCTGCATCTGATGCCAGGGTTGCCCGCCAGCCAGGCCTTTGGCACAGGCCTCGGCCTTGGCCGAGGGCAGCATTTGGCTTTGCCGCGAAGGGTAGAGCTGCGCCGTCACCTGCTGCTCGGTGTCACGACCATAAGCCATGACGCGCATATCACGCACCGTCATGCCGGTGCGAAAGCTGCTGCTGTCTTGCAAACGGCCCTGGTCATCCAGCCAGGTGGTGTTGCGAACCTCGGTTGGGCCATCCAGTGCCAGCTGCACCAAGGACTGGCGAATGGCCTGCAGCTGCTCCTCTGGCGAGAGCGGCTGCGCAGTCAGCGGTTGCACCAGGACCGTCAAGCACACGCCCACCAGCGCGGCACGCCAGCCCTGAATCTTGATTCGCTGCCCCATGGCCTGTGACTCAATGACGATCAACGACGACGGCTGGCCAACTGGGTCAGGTACTGCGTGCGCAGCTCCTGCACCACGGCGCGGTCCAGCGACAGCGTGGTCTCGTAGGTGTCTTCACCCACCGGGGTGATGCTGACCAGGTTGGCGCCGTAGATCACGCCTTCCACGCGGGTGCGGAAGGTGTCATTGAGCACCGTCATATCGGCCACCGTGGTATTGGCATCGAGTTGCTGGCCATAGACCTGTTCGGTCAGGGAGCGATAGGCATCGAGCTTGGACGCACGGATGGCCAGCAGGCGCTGCTGGGCGGCGTTCTTGTGGTTTTGCACGCTGATCACGGCGTAGCCGGTGGCGACAAAGGTTTCACGCTTTTCCACCATCGGGGCAATCATGGTGGGCGCCGGTTGCGGTGCAGGTGCCGCCTCAACCACCTTGGGGGTCTCGGACCCGCTCAGGGTCTGGCAGCCCGTCAACACGGTCAGGCCCGTCAGCATGAGGATGGTCGTCAAGCGTTTCATAGTACTTTTCTCCGCATTCGATGAATCTCCCCGCGCATCATCCCAACAAGATCACGCCAGGGGCTATAGCCTCAGTTTCGGTCGCAGTGCCCATTTCTTTAAAGAACAGGCGCATGTCGTCGCAAAAAGGGGAATCGAAAACTTTTGTTGTCTTGCGCTGAAAAATGCACGCTTCACAATTCAGTTTGCGCTTCCAAGTCATGACAACGCATTCACATTTCATTGGCGGCAGTGCCTGCGCGCAGACCTTGCGCGACATGCTCGCCACCATTGCCCGCTCCCCCTCCACGGTGTTGATCACCGGGGAAAGTGGCACGGGCAAGGAATTGCTGGCGCGGTCGCTGCATGAACAATCGGATCGGGCCGGCAATCTGTTTGTCCCCATCAACTGCGCTGCCATTCCACGTGAACTGTTGGAGAGTGAACTGTTCGGCCACCGAAAAGGGGCCTTTACGGGAGCTGTGGCAGACCGTGTGGGACGTTTCGAACTGGCCCACGGTGGCACCATTTTCCTGGATGAAATCGGCGACATGCCGATGGACATGCAGGTCAAGTTGCTGCGTGTGCTGCAAGAACGCACGGTGGACCCGGTAGGCAGCACCAAACAAATTCCGGTGGACGTGCGCGTGATTGCCGCCACCCACCGAGACCTGGAAAAGGAAATCGATCAGGGGCGATTCCGAGAAGACTTGTACTACCGGTTGAATGTCCTGCCCATCGAGACACCCGCCCTGCGCGAGCGGCCCGATGACGTGGAGGATTTGCTCCACCACTTCGCGCGCATGTTCGCCGCGCCGGGCAAGTCACCGATCCGCTTCGACCCCGTCTTCATCCAGGCCTTGCAGCGCTACGATTGGCCCGGCAATGTGCGAGAGCTATCCAACCTGGTGGACCGCTTCAGCACGCTCTACGCGGGGCAGCAGGTGGACTTCATGGGCATCCCGCGTGGTTTTTTGCCCAAGGGCCTGGCTGCCATTCAACTGGACATGCGCGGCAGTGAACCGGTGGTCGCGACACAGTCACTCACCCCGCCGGATGAAGTGCTGGCGGAAATGGCGTTTGAACCCACGCGTGAAGAAACCAATGTGGAAGACATCATCATGCTGGCTCAAGGCGGCCTGGATGTGCTGCCGCCCGAGGGTATTTCGCTCAAAGACAAGCTGGCCGAGATCGAACGCAGCATGATCGAGCAGGCCCTGCAACGTGCACAGGGCAATGTCTCGCGCACCGCCAAATTGCTGAACTTGCAGCGCACCACCCTGATCGAAAAGATCAACAAGTACGAGCTACGCTCGGCTTGAGTCGATATTTGCTGTCATGCGAGGCGCGCAGCGACGTGGAGACCCATGCCGCGTGCATGGTCAAAGTGACTTGGAAGGCTTCACTTCGTTCGCCATGACAGGAACACTCAGTTCGGGTCCTGGTTCAACACCGTGATGCTCATGCGACGGTTGCGTGGGTCACGCGGATCCTTGGGGTTGAACGGGTCCGTGTCAGCCACACCCTCAATGCGGGTGAAGCGCTGACTGGGAAGGCCGCTTTTCTCCAGAATCTGGCGTGTGGCCTCGGCGCGTTCAGCGGACAAGCTCCAGTTGTTGCGTCCATCCGGATTCTGGAACGGCACAGCATCCGTGTGACCGCGAATAGCCACCTTGTTGGGCATGTCGGCCAGTGAGGCAGCGACTTCCTTGATGAGTGCAGCCGCCTTGCCCTGCATATTGTTGGAGCCGCTGGGGAACATGGCGAAGTCCGCTTTGTCGATGATCTCGATGCGCAAGCCGTCTTTGTCACGCGAGATGGCCACCTGGTCCTTGAGCTGCTCGAAGCGCTTGTTCTCGGCCAACTGCTTTTTGATTTCTTTTTCCAGCTTCTGGAAGTTTTCAGCGTCGGCCTGCGCCGCGATTTGTTTTTTCTGCTCGGGCGTGAGTTTGTCTGGATCGGGGGCCGGGTTGTCGTTCACAGGCCCGGGATCGGTGTCAGGGTTGGGAC
>VEQI01000432.1 GCA_018883305.1 Limnohabitans sp.
GTATTGCGCAAGCCGGCTTGCGCATGGGGGTGTGGGATGCCGAGTTCGGGGGCGATCTGCCCGCCAGCAAGGCGCTACGCCAAGGCCTGGTGGATGGCGTGATTCTGCTGGCCGCCACGCGCGAATCCCAGTTCTTGCAAGACACGGTGTCTTCACAAGCGCCGGTGGTGTTGGTCAATCGCATGGTGGAGGGCTACCCCTGTGATCAGATTGGCAGTGACAATCTGGGCGGTGCCTCACAGGTGGCGCATTATTTCGTGCAAGCGGGGCGCCGACGGCTGGCACTGGTAGGCGGCTTGCAACGTGCCAGCCCCATTCGCGAGCGTGAGCAGGGGTTTCGTGACGCCCTGGTGGCCCTGGGGCATCCACTGTCAGACGAGCACTATCACCGCTCAGAAACATTTACGCATGCCAGTGGCGTAGAGGCTGCTCGGCAAATGCTGTCCGCAGCCCATCCGCCCGACGCCATCTTCTGCGTCAATGATGTGCTGGCCACGGGCGTGATGGACGGTGCACGCGCCATGGGCATGCGCATCCCCGAAGATCTGTGGGTGGTGGGGTATGACGACATTGAGCTGGCGTCGTGGGGAGCTTATCAGCTCACCACGGTCCACCAACCCATGCTGCACATGGTGGAGCAGGGGCTGGCCTTGCTGCGCGCCAAAATCGCCCAGCCCGACAAACCCCTGACCACCATCCGCCACCCCAATCATTTGGTGATTCGGCGCTCCAGCGACCCGGTTTGACCCTGAGCAGGCTCAGACCTGCGGCGTACGAATGAGGTAATCAAAGGCACTCAGTGCAGCCTTCGCGCCCTCACCCGCCGCAATCACGATCTGCTTGTAAGGCACCGTGGTGGCGTCACCGGCGGCGAACACACCAGGCACACTGGTGTGACATTTGGCATCGATCTCGATCTCGCCAAACTTGCTCAAGGCCAGCGTGCCCTTGAGAAACTCGGTATTGGGCACCAGACCGATCTGCACGAACACGCCTTCCAGTGCCACCAGCTGTTCCTGACCACTCACGCGGTCCTTGTAGCGCAGCCCATTGACCTTCTGGCCATCGCCCGTGATTTCGGTAGTTTGTGCGTTGACATGGATGGTGACATTGGGCAGGCTTTTGAGCTTGCTCACCAGCACGGCATCTGCCTTGAGTTGATCCAGGAATTCAATGAGCGTGACATGCTCCACCACCCCGGCCAAGTCAATGGCAGCCTCCACGCCGGAGTTGCCACCACCAATCACGGCCACGCGCTTGCCCTTGAAGAGCGGCCCATCGCAGTGCGGGCAATAGGCCACACCCTTGTTCTTGTATTCCTGCTCGCCAGGCACATTGACATTGCGCCAGCGCGCGCCGGTGCTCAGGATGACGCTGCGCGACTTCAGGATCGCGCCGTTCTCCATTTGCACCTGCACCAGCCCCCCTGCCTGCTCGGCTGGAATGATTCGGGCCGCGCGTTGCAAGGTCATCACATCCACTCCGTAATGACGAACCTGGGCCTCCAGATCGGCCGCCATTCTGGGGCCGTTGGTTTCCAGCACGGAGATGTAGTTCTCGATCGACATGGTGTCATTGACCTGGCCACCCATGCGCTCAGTGGCCACGCCTACGCGTATTCCCTTGCGTGCGGCATACACCGCCGCTGCCGCACCACCGGGACCACCACCCACCACCAACACATCAAAGGCGTCCTTGGCGTTGAGTTTTTCCGCATCACGTGCGGCGGCTCCGGTATCCAGCTTGGCGACGATTTCCTCCACCGACATGCGGCCCGAGGCAAACACCTCGCCATTGAGGAACACCATGGGCACGGCCATGATCTGGCGTTGCTCCACCTCTTGCTGGAAGGCACCACCCTCGATCACCACGGTCTTGATCTTCGGGTTCTGGATCGCCATGAGCGAGAGCGCCTGCACCACGTCGGGACAGTTGTGGCAGGTCAGAGACATGTAGACCTCGAAGTTGAAGTCGCCATCCAGTGCCTGAATGCTGTCGATCACCGCTTGCTCCACCTTCGGCGGATGGCCGCCCGTCCACAAGAGCGCCAGCACCAGGGAGGTGAATTCATGACCCAGCGGCAAACCGGCAAATCGCACGCCCTGTGGTTCCCCGTCGCGCGCCACCACAAACGAAGGGTTGCGCGCATCGTTTCCGGAGGTGTCAAGCGACACTTTGT
>VEQI01000103.1 GCA_018883305.1 Limnohabitans sp.
GTTGCCAATATCGCGCAAATGCCGCAGGGTGCCGATCAGACGTTCGTTATCGCGCTGATGAAGGCCAATGCTGGGTTCGTCCAACACGTACATCACGCCCGTGAGGCCCGAGCCGATCTGCGAAGCCAGGCGGATGCGCTGGGCCTCGCCGCCCGACAGGGTATCGGCGCTGCGCGCCAGCGTGAGGTAGTTCAACCCGACGTCGTTGAGGAACTTCAGACGTGCCGACACCTCCTGCACCACCTTGGCCGCGATATCGGCCTTGGCGCCATGCAGGCGCAGTCCCTTGAAGTGGTCCCAGCACTCACGCAGCGTGAGCTGGCTGATTTCATGCAGGCCCAGGGCCGACGCCCCTTCACCCAGTCGCACATGGCGGGCTTCACGGCGCAGACGCGCGCCACCACAGTCCGAGCACACCTGCGTGCTGCGCAAGCGTGCCAGCTCTTCCCGCACCAGCACTGAATCGGTTTCTCGGTAGCGCCGTGCCATGTTGGGCAAGATGCCCTCGAAGGGATGCTTGCGGCTGAGTTTGCGCCCACCGGTGCCTGGCGCGGCATATTGAAACTTGATGACTTCTTCACCCGAACCATGCAACACCACCTCCCGCACCAAGGCAGGCAGGTCTTCGAACGGCGTGTCCAGGTCCACACCGTAGTGTTTGGCCACACCCTCCAGCAGGCCGTGGTAGTACGCGTTGCGACGGTCCCAGCCCTTGATGGCGCCGCTGGCCAGACTCAGGGAAGGGAACGCCACCACGCGCGCCGGGTCAAACACTTCCTGGTGCCCCAGCCCGTCGCAGGTGGGGCAGGCCCCCTGGGGTGAGTTGAAAGAGAACAACCGAGGTTCGAGTTCGGCAATGGTGTAGTGACACAGGGGGCAGGCAAAACGGGCATTGAACAGATGCTCCTGCCCGTTGTCGATCTCGATCACCAGCGCGCGGCCGTCGGCCAGCTGCAGCGCTGTTTCCAGGCTCTCCGCCAGACGCTGCTGCGCATCGGCGCGCACCTTGAGTCGGTCAATCACCACGTCCAGGTCGTGCTTGTCGTGGCGCTTGAGGTCGGGCATGTCCTGGGCTTCCACCAGCTGGCCGCCCACCCGAAAGCGCACAAAGCCCCGTGCCTGCAAGGCTGCCAGTTGTTCGCTGAACTCGCCCTTGCGGTCCCGCGCCAAAGGCGCCAGCACCATGACCCGCGTGTCTGCGGGCAAAGCCAGCACGGCGTCCACCATCTGCGCCACACTCTGCGCCTGCAAGGGGCGATGGTGATCGGGGCAGTAGGGCGTGCCTGCTCGGGCCAGCAAAAGGCGCAGGTAGTCGTGAATTTCCGTGATGGTGCCCACGGTGGAGCGCGGGTTGTGGCTGCTGGCTTTTTGCTCGATGGAGATGGCCGGAGACAAGCCCTCGATCATGTCCACATCGGGTTTGTCCATCAGTTGCAGGAACTGACGCGCGTAGGCCGAGAGGCTCTCCACGTACCGGCGCTGTCCCTCGGCATACAGCGTATCAAACGCCAGACTGGACTTGCCCGAGCCCGACAGGCCGGTCACCACCACCAAGCGGTGCCGCGGAATGTCCACGTCGATGTTCTTGAGGTTGTGCGTGCGCGCCCCCCGCACGCTGATGGGGCTCAGCGCCTGGGCCAGATAAGTACCTTCAGAGGAGGGGTTCACGGGTTGGGGCAAATCAAAAGCAACCTGCCATGATAGCCAACCCCGGCAGCTGGCGTACAGCCTGACCGCGAGGCTTGGGTGACAATAGCGGCCTTGTCCCCGATTGTTGACCGTGTCCGCCGATTCCCCCACCCGCATGACCCCGCTGGAGCGCCGCGCCAGCGTTTCACTGGCCCTGATTTATGCCTTGCGCATGCTGGGGCTGTTCATGGTGCTGCCCGTGTTCATGATCGAGGCCCGGCAATATGAAGGCGGCAACGATGCCTCCATGGTGGGTCTGGCCATGGGCTTGTATGGCCTGGTGCAGGCGGCTTTGCAAATGCCCTTGGGTCTGGCCGCCGACCGCTGGGGCCGCAAGCGCGTGATCGTGCTCGGTCTGTTGCTGTTTGCCGCGGGCAGCGCTGTGGCCGCACTGGCCACCAGTGTCACGGGCCTGGCCTGGGGCCGAGCCCTGCAAGGGGGCGGTGCCATCTCGGCCGCGGTGACCGCGCTGCTGACCGATCAAACCCGTGACGTGGTTCGCACCAAGGGCATGGCCATGATTGGCGGCAGCATCGGCCTGATGTTTGCACTCTCGCTGGTGATCGGACCGTTGCTGTCAGCCTGGGGCGGTTTGCCGGCCATTTTCTGGGTCACCTGGGGCCTGGCCCTCTGCGGCATTGCCGTGGTGGTGGGCTGGACGCCGGCTGAAACCTATCGGCCTGAGGCCCACCATGCCAGCACCGACACCCGCTCCACCTGGCGCATCCTGACCTCACCGGAACTGCTGCGCCTGGATGCCGGGGTGTTCATTCTCTACGCCGTGCAACTGGCCACCTGGGTGGCGGTGCCCGCGCTGCTCGTGCAAGCAGGCCTGGCCACCGGGCAGCACAGCTGGCTATACCTGCCGGTGGTGTTGCTGTCTTTCGTGTTCATGGGCTTGTCCCTGTTCCGGCTGGAGCGACGCGGCTTGCTGCGCCCCCTGTTTCTGGGCTGCATTGCGCTGGTGTTGTGCGTTCAACTGGGTTTGTTCTTGGTGGCCAGCCAGCAACCCAGCCTGACGTCGATGGCCGTGCTGTTGTTCCTGTTCTTTTGCGGCTTCAACGTGCTGGAAGCCAGTCAGCCCAGCCAGGCTTCACGGCTGGCCCCGCCCTCTGCGCGCGGCGCCGCCCTGGGGGTGTACAACACGCTGCAATCCCTGGGTATTTTTGCCGGCGGTGCGGCCGGTGGCTGGGTCGCCAAGCACCTGGGTAGCCAGGGCCTTTTTCTCGGCAGCGCCGTGCTGATGACGGTGTGGCTGGTGCTGGCCTGGGGCATGCGATTTGCCCCGCCCGCCACCACAGCGTCTTCCGCACAGGACGCCGCAGACGCCAGCTCCGTGCACGCCGCGCGTTAATCCGTCACCACGAACCGGGGCCGCTCCTAAGCCCTGGCGCCAAGGACTGGCCCCATAATCCATACATTCTTGAGAGGAACATCATGGCATCCGTCAACAAAGTCATTCTGCTGGGCAACTGCGGCCGCGACCCCGAGGTGCGCTACCTGCCCTCCGGCCAGGCCGTGGCCAACGTCAGCATTGCCACCTCCAGCCGCCGCAAGGACCGCAACAGCGGCGAGATGGTGGAAGACACCCAGTGGCACCGCGTCACCTTCTATGACCGCCTGGCCGAAATCGCCGGTGAATACGTCAAAAAAGGCCGCCCGCTGTATGTGGAAGGCCGCATCAAGTACGGCAAGTACACCGACCAGTCCGGCGTGGAGAAAAACACCGTGGACATCATCGCCACCGAGCTGCAATTGCTGGGCGGACGTGAGGGCATGGGTGGTGGCGGCGGTATGGGTGGCGGTGATGAAGGTGGGGCTCCAGCACCGCGTGCGGCGGCTCCGCGAGCTGCTGCTCAGGCGCCGGCTCGTGCACCGCAGGGGAAGACGGGGTTTGATGACATGGATGACGATATTCCGTTCTGAAACCATTCGCTTTCGCCATAATCCCAGCCAGCCCAGTGCTCGCTGGGATTTTTTGTGACCCCACACGAGAACACCCACCCCATGACCCCCACCGATTTCCAACCGTGGTTTGAGTCCCAATTCAATGACTACGTGGCGAACCTCGAAACCCTGGTCAATCTCGACTCGGGCAGTTACCAGCGCCAGGGCGTGGCCCAGGTGCTCAACTGGATTGCCGACTTTCTGGCGGCCGATGGCATCGCGGTGCAACGTCACCACACAGAGGGCTTGCTGACCTGTGTGTCAGGCACGGTCAACCCGGGGCAGGGGCGGGACAACGCCGTCTTGATGCTGGGTCACTGCGACACGGTCTTCCCCGCCGGTGAAGCCGCCCGCAGGCCCTTCCGCGTGGAGGGCACCACGGCGCATGGGCCGGGTGTGGCCGACATGAAGGCCGGTGTCTTGATGAACGCCTATCTGCTGCGGGCCTGGCATCGCATGGGGCGGGCCGATCTGCAGCTCAGCGCGCTGTTCACCTGTGATGAGGAAATTGGTTCGCTCACCAGCAGTCAAGTGATTGAAGCCCTGTGCCGCGAGCACCGCTATGTGTTCAACGCCGAGCCCGGCCGGCCCAACGGCAACGTGGTGATCGGCCGCAAGGGCGGTGTGTTTTTCGAGATCGATGTGCGGGGCAAGGCGGCGCACGCGGGCGGCAATTTTTATGACGGCATCAGTGCCATCTCGGCCTTGGGCAAGAAGATGGGCGAGCTTGAAAAGCTGATTGACCGCGATGAAGGTATCACGCTCAACGTCGGTTTGATCGAAGGCGGTCAATCGGTCAACACGGTGGCGCCGCATGCCAAGGCGGGCGTGGATCTGCGTATCCGCACGCTGGAGCAGCGTGAGAAATGTTTGACGGAGATCGCCCGTATTTGCACCACCAGCGTGATCGGTGAAACCTCCACCTGGGCCATTCGCGGCGAGTTCAAACCGTTTGTGCAAAGCCCCGGCTCCAAAGCACTGGCCGAGCGCTACCTGGCCACCTCGTTGGCCCAGGGCGTGATGGTGCAAGGTGAAATCACGGGCGGCTGCTCGGATTCAGGCATTGCCTCCGCGTGCGGCTGCGATGTGGTGTGCGCAGTGGGTCCGGCGGGCGGAGGGTTCCACACGGAGCACGAATATGTCCGCCTGGAAACCGTGGTGCCCAAGGCCACGGTGTTGTTCAACACGATGATGGGGCTGCGCTGAACCGCTTGTCTTAAGACACAGGCATGCGGGCTTGCCCATCGCCGCCGATAACGCACCCTCAGCGCGCCGGCAGCACCTCGATGTCCATCGTCGCACTCATGGACTCGCCGGGGGCCAGCACCGCCAGTCCCAGCGTTTGCGCATCGGACACGCCTTCGCGCACCAGATGCAGGGCGTTGTTGACGTGGCTCACCGGCTCAATTGCCACCGTGTCGCGCGCGGGGTTGGTGAACACCACCAGTCGGCTCATGCCCGACTGCACGCGCACCTGCATCACCGCGTCACGCAGGCTCAGCACGCCACCCCAACCATCAAAGCAGTGGTCCACATCGAGCGTGTCGCAATCCGCTGACAACCCTGTGATAGGGGTTCGGTGGGTGGGCAGTTTGTCCGGGCCCATTTCCCAGCGACCACTTGCCTGAAACGACACCTGGCTGTGCGCGCGCTTGACGAAATAGGGGTGCCAACCCAACCCCACGGGCGCAGCCACGTGCGCCTGGTTGGTGATGGACAGCGTGAGCGTCAGACGATTCGCTTGCAGTTGAATCATCTGCGACGCATCAAATGCAAAGGGCCAACCGCTGTCCGCGCGGTGTTCATACGACAAAAACGCAGAGGTCTCGCTCTGCTCCAACACCTGCCACACCCGTTGCCAACCCACACCATGTATGGCATGTGGCTCGTCGCCGTTGTTTCGCACCAGCGGATGGCTGGTGCCTTGCCACTGCAGACGGGCCTGTGCAATCCGGTTGGAAAACGGCACCAGCGGAAAACACCCCGACTGCCGCGCCGCCTTCAAGTCCTGGGGCTCGGTGGAGCGCAGCACGGGTTCATCACCCAGCCACAGTCCGGCAATGCAGCCACCCAGATCCGGGCGCAACGCACAGCGCAAGCCCGTGCTGCGCAATATGAGTGCGGTCATGAGGTCTCCTCTTGTTCTCTGCCCCCATTCTCTTTGAATCCCGTCTGCGGCCTGTCACCTAAAAAAAAGACCCGCCAGGTTTTCACCAGGCGGGTCCAAGTCCAAGGAGATATCAACGGTTGTATGCAGATTCGCCGTGCGAGCTGATGTCCAGACCCATGCGTTCGTCTTCCTCGCTCACACGCAGCCCCAGCAACAGGTCCACCACTTTGTAGGCATTGAGGGAGACCACTGCCGACCACACCACCGTGGTGAGCACAGCCTGGCATTGGATCCACACTTGTCCGGCAATGGCGTACTCGGGATTGACGGCATTGGCCACATAGTCATAGATACCAGTGCCACCCAGAGAGGGCGCAGCAAACACGCCCGTCAGAACAGCGCCCAGAATGCCGCCCACGCCGTGCACGCCAAACACATCCAGCGAATCATCCGCACCCAGCAGACGCTTCAGACCCGATACGCCCCACAGACACAGCAAACCCGCAGCCAGTCCGATGACGATCGCACCCATCGGGCCCACAAAGCCGCAAGCCGGGGTGATGGCGACCAGGCCCGAGACAGCGCCCGAAGCGGCACCCAGCATTGAGGCTTTGCCCTTGATCAGCGCCTCGCCAGCAATCCAGGACAGCGTGGCCATGGCGGTAGCCACCAAGGTGTTGACGAAGGCCAACGCCGTGACCCCATTGGCTTCCAGATTGGAGCCCGCGTTGAAGCCGAACCAGCCCACCCACAGCAGGGCGGCGCCCACCATCGTCAAGGTCAGGTTGTGCGGGGCCATCGATTCACGGCCAAAGCCGATACGCTTGCCCACCACGTACGAGCCCACCAGGCCTGCCACGGCGGCGTTGATGTGCACCACGGTGCCACCCGCGAAGTCCAGTGCGCCCTTGGCCCACAGCCAACCCGCTGCAGCCGTCACGGTGTCCAGCGAAGCCGCATCGGTAATCGCATCCGGGCCATCCCAGTACCACACCATGTGGGCAATGGGCAGGTAGCTGAAGGTGAACCACAGGGCGCAGAACAGCAGCACGGCGGAGAAGCGCATGCGCTCGGCGAAGGCGCCCACGATGAGGGACGCCGTGATGGCGGCAAACGTGGCCTGGAAGGCAGCGAAGATGTATTCGGGAATCACCACGCCCTTGCTGAACGTGGCAGCCACGCTGTCGGGGGTGATGCCTTTGAAGAACAGCTTGTCAAGCGAGCCGATGAACGGGTTACCCGCAGTGAATGCCGCGCTGTAGCCGTACAGGACCCACAGCACATAAATCATGGCCGTGACCACAAAGATCTGCATCAGCACGGACAGCATGTTCTTGCTGCGAACCAGGCCGCCGTAGAACAAGGCCAGGCCAGGAATGGTCATGAGGATGACCAGCAGGGTGGCCACGATCATCCAGGCCGTGTCGCCCTTGTTGACGACGGGTGCAGGTGCGGCAGCGGCTGGCGCACTGGGCGCAGTCACGGTGACATTCACGGTTGTCGCGCTGGCGGTTGGCGCGGCATCTGGAGGGGTGGTCTGGGCGGCAGCGGTCAACGAACCGCAAAGGAGGGCCATGCCCAGCCACAGAGTGGCTAGCAACTTTTTCATGGGAATACCTTTCAGGTCAGGCGTTTAAATCATCAGGCTTGATCACAAAGCCTCGGGGCCGGTTTCGCCGGTGCGAATGCGCACGACTTGCTGCACGTCGTACACAAAGATCTTCCCGTCGCCGATCTTGCCGGTGCGGGCCGCGTTTTCGATGGTCTCGATGGCTTGGTCCACCACCGCGTCATCGACAGCAGCTTCAATCTTCACCTTGGGCAGAAAGTCCACCACATACTCCGCGCCGCGGTACAGCTCGGTGTGGCCCTTCTGACGGCCAAAGCCCTTGACCTCGGTCACGGTGATCCCTTGTACGCCCACGCCCGAGAGGGCTTCACGCACCTCGTCGAGTTTGAAGGGCTTGATGATGGCAGTGATGAGTTTCATGGCGTGTCCTTGTCGGTCCTGGTTCAGAACGTCTTGGCGACAGAGACCACCACACTGGACTTGCCCGCAGCGGTCTGGGCACCCAGATCCGTCGCAAAGAAGCCTTTTTTGGTGGTGCCAATGTAGGCGCCGGTGAGCACGTAGCCCGAACCGATGTCTTTGCCAACGCTGAGTTTGTAATCACCGACAGTCTTGGGCAAAGACCCACCCACATCGGTGCTCATGGACAGTTGCGACTGGTCGTTGTGCTTGAGCGTGAGCAGGCCATAGTGGGCACCGTAAATCACGCCTCCAATTTCTTGAGAGTAGCTCAGGTCCAGATAAGTGGAGCCTTTGGTCGACGTGGGCGCCTTCACCATCGTCGCGGTTTTGAAGTAGTCGTCCGTGGCGTAGAACAATTTGGCTGACAAGGCGCCATAACTCAAGCCCAGGTACAACTCTTTGTTGTCGATCTTCTTGCTTTTCAAGGTGGTGTCAGCCAGCACACTGTCCACGCCCGAGCGAGGATAGTAGTAGTAAATGGCGCCCAGGTCGTAGCCCACGCCGGGGGCCACCTCACCTTTGTAGCCACCATAAAAATCCATTTCCAACGAGCCCCCGTTATAGAGGTTTTGCGCCACATTGGAGTTCCAGTTTCCGACGTAGAAGCCCGAGCTATGGGCAATGTCGATGCCGCCCTGAAGAGCGGCGCCATAGTTGGTTTGCGTGAAGCCACGGAAACGGTAATCGCTGTTCAGCGAGGCGTTGCCAGCAACCGTCCATTCAGGCGCAGGGGCAGCGGTCTGGGCTTGGGCCACACCAGCAGTCATCATGAGCATGGCGGAGAGGGCAAAGATTTTTTTCATGGTGAGACTCCAGTCATCAGTCAAAAATAGACACCAGCGTTTCGCACGTTTCGTGCCAAGGTGCACTTACCAAGATAGACAGCATAACTACCCCTGATACGGCCGTACAACGCTCAAAATGGTTCACGCGCTAGCACCAAGTCGGTGCAAAACGGCGGGGCGCCCTTGTGGTTCATGGCGCCATGCACCAGAAAGGGGGGCGTCATGGGCTTTGCATCCATTCACAGTTGCGCCATTCGAGGCATGCAGTTGGTTTCCGTCACGGTCGAGGTCCATCTGGCCAATGGGTTGCCCGGTTTCACGCTGGTGGGTTTGGCGGACACCGAGGTCAAAGAGGCGCGCGAGCGGGTACGTTGCGCCCTCTTGCATGCCGGTTTGCCCTTTCCTGCCAACCGGCGCATCACCGTGAATTTGGCTCCCGCGGACTTGCCGAAAGACTCTGGACGCTTTGATCTGCCGATTGCGCTGGGCATACTGGCTGCCAGCGAGTATTTAGACACCGCTGCTCTGCAGCGCTACTGCTGGGCTGGCGAGTTGTCGCTGGCGGGCGATATTCGGGCGGTGCATGGCGCATTGGCCATGGCCCTGGCCCTGAAAAGCGCCCAGGAGTCCGTCCGCCTGGTCTTGCCACCCGGGAGTGCCGAGGAGGCCGCGCTGGTGCCCGACCTGCAGGTGTATCGGGTTTCACACCTGCGCGCGGTGGCCGATCTCTTCACGCCTGAAGCCATTCAAACGGGGCTGGAGAGACTTGAACGGCTGCAAACGCCCCTTCCACCCACTCACTCACACAGGGGTCCAGACATGGCCGATGTGCGCGGACAGCCGTTAGCTCGACGCGCTATGGAGATCGCTGCGGCGGGTGGACACCATCTCCTGCTG
>VEQI01000433.1 GCA_018883305.1 Limnohabitans sp.
CAGCGCCAGAACGTCCACGTCCAGTTGGCGCGCCGCCAGCACCATCTCGCTCAGGGGCATGGAGGTTCCCAGCATCAGGCGCTCACACGACGCCAGCGCCAGCTGACACTCCACCATCAGCAACCCCAGACCGTGCATCTCCTGTGGCGTCGTGGTGAGCAACACGCGTGGACGTTGAGATGGACGCTGGCCACGCGCATCCACCGCCGCAATGGCCTCACGCAAGACGGCTTGCAGCGTTTCTGTGAACAAGTGTTCCTGGTAAACCGTGATCTCACCACGCATCCAGGCCATGCCCACCATGCCACACAGAGGCGCCACTAATTCCTCCACCACCGAGCCCAGCCCGTGCCGAAGGATGTGCTGCTGCAAGGACTGCTTGATCAACGCGGGCTTGTCCTGGGCCAGCCATTCCATCCACACCGCCGTGTGCGCCAAGTTCGGCCCGCTTTTGTCGCCCGCAGATCGGGCCTCGTCGCCAGTGACCTCCTCCAGCAAGGCTTGTAATCGATCCGCAGGCAGGGTCACCACCTTACCGGGACGGTAGCCCGCATCCAACAAGCGCTTGATCAAACGCAGACGAACGAGCTGATCATCCGGATAGGCACGCTCGTCCTGCGCATCGCGCCCAGGTTGGGGAAATCCGTAGCGACGCTCCCAGACACGCAAAGTGTCCTTGCCCAACCCTGTCTCCTTCTCCACCTGAGCAATCGACCAGGACGTCGGCTGATCACGGGTCAGTAATGGGGTGGAGACAGTCTTGGCAGTCATGAGTCTTGACAGATCAGTTGAGCGTGATGTCTTGGAAGACCTCGGGGAGTACCCGACATCAAATCCAACTCTAGCATAGAATTTCATTTGTCTAGGACAATTTTGCTCATGAACACCCTTCCGCGCATCCTGGTCATTGGCGGCTCCGGCTTTGTGGGGCGGCATCTGTGTCAACACCTGGCGGCCCATCAGGTGCAGATCACCGTGTCCACTCGGCAGATGTTTCCTGAGGCGCCGCCCGCATGGCCAGGCGTGAATTGGGTTCACACGCCCCGGCTTGAGGGTGAGGCGCTTGAGCATCTGATACGTGGTCATGACGTGGTGATTCACCTGGCGGCCATCTTGCATGGCAGCGCTGCAGAATTTGATGCGCTGCATGTTCAACTGCCCCAACGATTGGCCGCCTGCTGTGCAGCCTCGGGCGTCCGCCATCTGATTCACGTGAGTGCCATTGGCGCGGACCCGGACGGTCCGTCCATGTATCAACGCAGCAAAGGGCGTGGTGAAGCCGTGCTGAAAGACATCGCGAACCAGACGGGCCTGCCACTCACCATCCTGCAACCCAGCGTCATCTTTGGCGAGGATGATCAATTCATGAACACCTTTGCCCGTCTGTTGCGCTATGCCCCGTTCGTGCCGCTGGCTGGCGCTCAAACGCGTTTTCAACCGGTGTGGGTGGAAGACGTTGCACAAGCCCTGACGTTGCTGGCCCTCGCGCCTGCCCAGGGGGTCAGCGTCTATGAAGCCTGTGGTCCTGAGGTGTTCACCTTGGCCGAGCTGGTTCGTCATGCGGGCCGATGGTCCGGTTGCGAACGACCTGTCCTTGCCTTGCCTCATGAGTTGGGCAAGCTGCAAGCACTGCTCATGGAATGCTTGCCTGGCAAAACACTCATGAGCCGCGACAATGTGGACTCGATGCGTGTTGACAATGTGGCGACAGGCCGCTGGCCTGGCTTGCAGGCGCTGGGCATTCATGCCGCGGCACTGGACCAGGTCTTCAAACTCTCTGCAGCAACCACACGGAGCCCATCATGACCCTATTCCCTCTGCCCTTGCGTTGGCTGGTTGGACTCTTCTGGCTGCTGGCTGCGCAAGGCGTCACGGCCTGTCCCACCAATTTGAACCACACCCTGCTGCGATTGCAGGACGAAAAACCGCAATCGCTTTGCCAGTATGCAGGCAAAGTGATCCTGGCCGTCAACACCGCCAGTTACTGCGGCTTCACTCGCCAGTACAAGGGACTGGAAGCGCTTTATGAGCGCTATCAGGCCGAAGGCTTGGTGATCCTGGGCTTCCCCTCCAACGACTTCGCGCAGGAAAAAGGCAGCAACCGCGAGATCGCCGATTTTTGTGAAAACACCTTTGGCGTGAAATTCCCCATGTTCGCTGCTTCCAGTGT
>VEQI01000434.1 GCA_018883305.1 Limnohabitans sp.
GTGTGGCGGCGTGCACGGGCGGCTGGGTGGCGGGCGTTAAAGTTGGGGCATTATGGAAATCCTGGTTCAGCACTATCAAGCCGTTTGTGAGCGCATCACACAGGCGACGAAAGCCTGCGGACGCGAAGCGGGTTCGGTGCGTTTGCTGGCGGTCTCCAAGACCTTTGGCGTGGACGCCATCCGCACCGTGGCTGCCTGCGGGCAAGTCGATTTCGGCGAAAACTACATTCAGGAAGGGGTCGAAAAAATCCAGCAATTGCGTGCAGAACCGGCCACGGCCGCGTTGGTCTGGCATTGCATTGGCCCCATCCAGAGCAACAAGACGCGGTTGGTGGCGGAGCACTTTGACTGGGTGCACAGCATCGACCGGCTGAAGATTGCGCAGCGCCTGAGCGAGCAGCGGCCCGAGCACCTGCCGCCCTTGCAGGTGTGTTTGCAAGTGAATATCGATGGCGGCCCGACCAAGTCAGGCGTGACGCCCGAGGAGTTGTTGGACCTGGCCCAAGCGGTGGCCAGCTTGCCACGCCTGCGTCTGCGCGGCTTGATGACCATCCCCGATCCGCACCCGGATGAGGCGGCCATGCTGGCCGTGCATCAACGCACCGCGCAGGTGTGGCGACAACTGCAGTCGCAACTGCCGGATCAAACGCTGGATGTGCTCTCCATGGGCATGACTGCCGACCTGGCACTGGCCATCGAAGCGGGCAGCACCCTGGTGCGTGTGGGCACGGCGATTTTCGGGCGTCGCTGAGCGCAAGACATTAGCGCGTTGGACATCCCTTTCACAGGGATATGGGCGGAAGGGTCTGCGCCGGTACGTCGCCGAGGATTAAAACCGCTCCAGCGTGGGATGCGGCACTTGTCCGCCGCGCACCACCACGCGACCGTACTCGGCGCAACGATGCAGGGTGGGGATGACCTTGCCGGGGTTGAGCAGACCTTGCGGGTCAAAGGCGCGCTTGATGGCAAACATCTGCTCGCGCTCCTCGGGGGTGAACTGCACGCACATGCTGTTGAGCTTTTCAATGCCCACGCCATGCTCGCCCGTGACGGTGCCGCCCATGGCCACGCTGGTCTCCAGAATGTCGGCGCCAAAGTCTTCGGCACGGTGCAACTGGTCCGGGTCGTTGGCATCAAAGAGGATCAGCGGGTGCAGGTTGCCGTCGCCGGCATGGAAGACATTCAGGCAGCGCAGTTGGTGCTTGTCCTCTAACGCGCTGATGGCGTCCAGCATGTCGGCCAGACGCTTGCGCGGGATGGTGGAGTCCATGCACATGTAGTCGGGGCTGATGCGGCCCGAGGCCGGAAACGCGTTCTTGCGACCGCTCCAGAAACGCAGGCGCTCGGCCTCGTTTTGGCTCACCACAATGGCGGTGGCACCACATCCACGCAGCACGTCGCTCATGCGTTCGATTTCTTCGGCCACTTCCTCGGGGGTGCCATCGCTTTCGCACAGCAGGATGGCGGCGGCGTCCAGGTCATAGCCCGCGTGCACAAAGTCTTCCACCGCGGCGGTCATGGGCTTGTCCATCATCTCCAGACCGGCGGGGATGATCCCTGCGGCGATGACGGCGGCCACGGCTTCACCGGCTTGTCGCACATCGGCAAAGCTGGCCATGATGCAGCGCGCCAGTTGTGGCTTGGGGACCAGTTTGACGGTGACTTCGGTGGTCACGGCCAGCATGCCCTCCGAGCCTACCACCAGTGGCAGCAGATCGAGACCGGGGGTGTCCAGGGCGTCACTGCCGAACTCGACAGCCTCGCCCTCGATCGTGAAGCCCTTGACCTTGAGCACGTTGTGCAGCGTCAAGCCGTATTTGAGGCAGTGCACGCCGCCCGAGTTTTCCGCCACGTTGCCACCAATGGTGCAGGCAATCTGGCTGGATGGGTCCGGGGCGTAGTACAAGCCCAGGGGGGCCGCTGCCTCGCTGATGGCCAGGTTGCGCACGCCACTTTGAACCACGGCGGTGCGGCTGTAGGCGTCGACCGAGAGGATTCGGTTGAACTTGGCCAGCGACAGCGTCACGCCGTCACCGTGCGGCATGGCGCCACCCGAGAGTCCAGTGCCCGCACCGCGGGCCACCACGGGCACGGCCAGCGCGTGGCAGGCACGCAGCACTTGCTGCACTTGTTCGTAGGTCTCCGGCAGCGCCACACAGAGCGGACG
>VEQI01000435.1 GCA_018883305.1 Limnohabitans sp.
CAAGGCGACTTCGTGATGCAGGCCCTGGCCTTGGCGCGGGCCAGGTTGCTGACGCTGCAGCAGGCACTGCAGCACAGCTTCACTGGTCATCAAGGAGCCTCCCATGTCTGCATAGAGCGTGGGAGGCAAATCCAGTCCATTCACCAGGTCACATGACGCCAGGTAAGTCAGGTCGTGGCCGGGTTCTTCGGCTTTCGACCCAGGCGCCCCCACAATGGTGACCAGGCTCAGGGCGGGGTGTTGCGCATGCAGGGCTGACCAGTCCAGCCCCAGTTTGCGCAGTGCCGAGGGGCGAAAGGACGTGATCAGCACATCGGCACGCGCCAATTGCTGATGCAGCCGACGTTGTCCGCTGGCACTTTTGAGATCAAGCACCAGCGTACGAATCCCTGCATGCATGTCGGCATGGGCTGCGGGAGCGTACAACCGCATGGGATCCGCCCCAGTGCCATCGGGGCTGGGCGGCTCGATCTTCAAACAAGTGGCACCCATGGCGCGCAGACGCATCATGGCGGCTGGACCAGGGAGGTTGAGGGCCAGGCTCACCACTCGAACGCCCTTCAGCACGGGGCGAGGTCCGCGCGTGGTGCGTGCAGTTCGTGTTGGTCCTTGGGTGGCGGGGCTGGTAGCAACAGTCACAGGCGTTCTCCGTTCATTCCATCAATGCCCCAGGATTTTCGCCAGAAAATCACGCGTTCGGTCATGCCGAGGGCGTTCAAAAAATTCATGCGGCGGTGCTTGCTCGATGATCTGCCCCTGATCCATGAAGACCACGCGGTCGGCCACGGCGCGTGCAAAGCCCATTTCATGCGTGACGCACAGCATGGTGATGCCTTGCTCAGCCAGTTCGGTCATCACGTCCAGCACCTCCTGGATCATTTCCGGGTCCAGCGCCGAGGTGGGTTCGTCAAAGAGCATGACCCTCGGTGTCAGACACAGCGCACGGGCAATCGCCACCCGTTGTTGTTGTCCGCCCGAGAGTTGCAGGGGGTACTTGTGCGCTTGCTCGGCAATGCGTACGCGTCGCAGTTGCTGCATGGCGCGGTCACGCGCCTCCTCCGGTTTGACCTTGCCCACCCAGATGGGGGAGAGCGTGAGGTTCTCCAGCACGGTGAGATGGGGGAACAAGTTGAATTGCTGAAACACCATGCCCACTTGCTTGCGCACAGACTCGGTGGCGCGCAGGTCATCGTTGAGTTCAATGTTGCACACCGTGAGACGCCCCTGTTGGTGCTCCTCCAGGCGGTTGATGCAACGAATCAGGGTGGACTTGCCCGAACCCGATGGACCGCAGATAACGATGCGCTCGCCCGCCATCACCGTCAAGTCGATATCGCGCAGCACGTGGAATTGATCAAACCACTTGTTGACCTGCTGGAACTGGATGATGGGATCGGACATGAGCAATGGGCTTTCAGCGATGCGTGACCTGCCGCTCCACCCACAGGCTGTAGCGCGACATGGCAAAGCAACACACAAAATAAATCAGCGTGATGAACAGGTAGGCTTCCAGTTTGAAGGGCCGCCAGTTCGGGTCCCCGTTGACGGCCAGCCCCATGGCGCCCGAGAGTTCATACAGGCTGACAATGGTGACCAATGAGGTGTCTTTGAAAATGGCAATGAAATTGTTCATGATGCCGGGCACCACATGCGCCAACGCCTGGGGCAGCACCACCAGGCGTTGCGTCGCCCAATAGCCCAACCCCAGCGAGGCAGCCGCTTCCAGTTGACCGCGTGGCAGCGCCTGCAATCCGCCCCTGACAATTTCTGCCAGATAAGCGGCGGCAAACAGCGTGATGCCCACCAGTACCCGGATCAGCACGTCCGGGGTGGTGCCTGGTGGCATCAGCAGCGGGAACATGAAGCTGGCCATGAAGAGCACGGAGATGAGTGGCACCCCGCGCACCACCTCGATGTAGGTGATGCACACAGCACGCACCAGCGGCATGGGGCTGCGTCGTCCCAACGCCACCAGCACGGCCAGCGGAAATGCGCAGGCAATGGAGATCGTGGACAACATCAAGGTGAGGGGAAAACCGCCCCATTGATCGGTGGAGACAGGCGTCATCCCCAATGACACACCAAACAGTCGTCCCCCCATGAGGCCTAAAAAAACCAGCAGTCCCACAGCCCAGGCCAGCACCAGTCCCC
>VEQI01000104.1 GCA_018883305.1 Limnohabitans sp.
ACCCCACACTCGGTTTGCCTTCGAGCTTGCGCGACGAATTTGCGCAGCCCGAGCAGGTGAGTGCGTTGCTGCTGAGCCGTGAAGGGGTGATCGATCCCGCCCAGGTGCAAGCGCGCACGCCCCGAACCTGCACGCCGGCGCAGCGCGTCTGGACGTGCGAGCCCTGGGTGCGACAGTCACTGGCCGTGCAAGAGTTGATGGATCCGCTGACCTGGACCTGCACATCCCCGGCGGGCGAGGTGGCCAGCGAAGTGGTGTTGGGCGTTCGGTCTGCGGCGGGTGTGCGATCGCTGCCAACGGGGACGTCCCTGCAGCCGGCAATATCGGAGTCCGGGACAACGTTTGTGCGTTTGCAGCGGCCTCCCCCAAGTCTTTTCGAGTCAGAGTTGGCGCAGGTCCTGGCTTATGCAGATTTGCGTGCGGAGCGGATGTCTGAAATGCTCACGCAAATCGACGGTCAGTGGGCGCTTTGGGGCAGCATTCTTCCGTTGCGACCCGATCGAACGCCACACACCTTGGCCTTGTTGACCGTGGCTCTGCAATGGGCCATTGCGGTGGAGTTGCGCTTCAAGTACTGGCTGGGGTGCCCGCGCCCCATGGCGTTGTCCGCGCAAGTGCAGCCCTGTATTACCACGCCGGGTCATGGCAGCTTCCCCATGGGGCACGCCGTTCAGGCCTTTCTGGTGTCGTCGCTGTTGCAAACGCTCAGCGGGCGTCGGTCGCACGACGCCTGGGGTGTGCAACTCACCCGTACGGCGTTTCGGATTTCAGTGAACCGGGTGGTGGCCGGGCTGCATTTCCCCGTGGATCTCGTGGCCGGGATGATCCTGGGCAAAGCCCTGGCGCATTACGTACAACGCGTGGCGCAACCACACGCGACGCACCGCCCCTGGCATCCGGTGGATTTCGAGCCTGCGCGTTATCTGACGCTGGGCCCGCTGGGTGGTTTGCAAGACAGTGAGCGTGTGTGGCGGGCATTTGAGCAATCCACGCAAACCGTACCCTGGGATGCCACCGCCACGCAGGCAACGGCGCCGGTGTGGACAACGCTTTGGCAAGCTGCTGCCCAGGAATGGGTGCAAGGCGGTGTCGCATGACGAACGAGCCCACTCACTTCGAGGTACTGCCCGCGCGCACCTTGCCGGAGGATGTGCTGACCCGATCCGAGGTGGATCTGGCGCTGGTGTGGCTGGATGCCAGTCCGTTTCAGGACTTTGAATGCAGTGACCCGGATGCGGCCAATGCCCAGGACGCGCTTTTGCTGGTCACCTTTGAGCTGCTTCCGGGCCATGACGAAGCGGCCCTGGATGCGCTGCTGGGGCCCAATGACCTGGTGCATGACACCTGGCGCGGTCAAGGCGGCGTATTTGGAACGGCCCGATTGAGCAAGGCCACCTGTGCGCGGTGGTTGGAGGCGGCGGGTCGGGACATCGTGGCCCGCTTTGAAGTCGCCCTGGTCTGGCGTGATCAGCGACCAGGGCCTCGTCAGCACAGGGCTTGGCCGCGGCCCGGTTCCAGCGATGCGGTCATGGGTTCGATGACCAGCCCTGGCTCCGCAGGGGATGTGCCGCCTGCGACCAACGACCTGTGGATCGTGGTGGATGATGGCTGCCCTTGGGCGCGTTCAGACTTGCTTCTGCCCAGTGGTGGATCGCGTCTGCGTTCGCTTTGGTACCAACGTGCCCACGGCGCCCGCATCGCGGATGACGAAGCCTTGCCACATCCCTGGGGTGGATTGCAGTGGAGCACCCATGGGCTGGATGCCTGGTTACGGCGCGTGGGTGGCGACCCCACGACGGCGTATGCCCAATGGGGAGATCCGCTCTTGCAGCGACGGACCTCGCATGGAGCACACGTTCTGGGCTTGCTGTTCGATTCGAGCGGGCAGCCGCTACCGTCTACGGCGCCTTCAGCGACCACGTTGTCAGTCAACGCGAACGCTTCGGCCGCTGCTTTAACGCCGCACCGTGACGAACCAACGGGCCCCGACCTGGTGTTTGTCCAGTTGCCCGAGCATGTGCGCTCCACCGTGTCACGTGCAGCCCTGACCCCATGGGTGCTGGAGGGGCTCGCGCACGGTTTGCGCTTTGCCGAGGATGCTCAGCGGGTGGTCGCCACCCTCAGCCTGGAGTCTTATGACGGTCCGCACGATGGCAGTTCCCTGTTTGAGGCGGGCGTCCAGGCCTTGATCGAGCACGCGCGTCTGCAACAACAGGTGCAACTGCGCGTGGTGCTCGCTGCGGGGAATGCGCATCAGCGCCAGGTGGCGGCTGTACTTGACCTGGTCCCAGGGGGGAGCGGTGAATTTTGCTGGGAGGTGCCTCCTGGCAGTGAGCGGGCCGCCTGGCTGGAATTGTGGTGTCCGGCGCAACAACCTTTGCCGGATATCCAAGTGGCGGCGCCTGGACTGGCGCCATCGCCACCCCTGGATGCTGGACGACTGTGGACTTGGCCCTCGCGCCAGACAGCCTGCTGTGCGGTCATGATTCCGTCGGCGCCACGCACGGGCGGCCGCTTGGTCTGGATTCGGCTGGCACCCACGCAGGTCTTTCAACCCGGCGAGCCCGCAGCCCCTTGTGGGGTCTGGCGCATCCGCTTGCGATCGGAGCAGCCTTTGCGTGTCCATGCCTATCTGGCCCGTGTGTGGGCCGGTGAGGATGGGCGACCCAGCGGCCGACAAGGTCGCCTGTGGTTGGAGCCTGCTTCCGCCGGTGATTTGCAGCGTGCACACCCGTCTGCCACGGGAACGATCAGCGGGCTGGCCTGCGGTGGACCCGCAGTGACCGTGGTGGGCGGGACTTGGGCTGCAGACACGGCAAGCGAGAATCTTGCCGAGGAGGCGCCGGCCGTGCCCTATTCGGGGCAAGGCCCGGCGCGCGCGGGTTGGCGTTCTCAAGCTCCAGCGGTGGATGCGCTGGCGCCCAGTGAGCACAGCCATGCATGGCGTGGCGTTCGAAGCCGCGGGCACCTGGATGGAAGTGCGCCGCACATGGGGGGCACCAGCATGGCGGTGCCGCAGCACGCGCGCCGCCTGTCGGACACCGAATCACAGGAGACCCCGCCCTCGTAGAATCCTGGGATGCTTCTCGTCCAACAAGAATTGCTCGCCGAGCTGGCCCAGGCCCTCGACAGCCTCAGCCCGGGCGCAGCCGCCCGGGCTGCCTTTGAGTCTCCCAAGGTGGCCGCCCATGGCGACTGGGCCATCACGGCAGCCATGCCCCTGGCCAAACCTTTGAAGGCCAATCCCCGACAGGTTGCGGAACGCCTGCGGGAGGATTTGCTGGGGCGCCCCGGTTTTCAGCGCTGGGTGCAGGACCTGGAAATTGCCGGTCCGGGTTTTATCAACCTGCGCTTGCGTGCTGCCGCCAAGCAACAAGTGGTGACCGAAATTCTGCAGGCCCGACAGGCCTTCGGCAGCAGCCCTGCCCGCAACGAGCGGGTGCTGGTCGAATTTGTGTCCGCCAACCCCACTGGCCCACTGCACGTGGGGCATGGCCGCCAGGCTGCGTTGGGCGATGCCATGTGCAATTTGTTGCAAACCCAAGGCTGGTCGGTGCATCGGGAGTTTTATTACAACGACGCGGGCGTGCAGATTGCCACCCTGGCGCACAGTACCCAGCTACGCGCCAAGGGCCATAAGCCGGGGGACCCCGAGTGGCCGGAGTCGGCCTACAACGGCGACTACATTCAAGACATTGCCAACGATTTTCTGGCTGGCAAGACGGTCCAGGCGGATGACCGCAGCTTCACCGCCAATGGCGATGTCAACGACATCGACGCCATCCGCCAGTTTGCTGTGGCCTATTTGCGCCGCGAACAAGACCTGGACCTGCAGGCGTTTGAACTGCGCTTTGACCAGTACTACCTGGAATCCAGCCTTTACACCGATGGGCGGGTGGACAGTGCGGTGCAGATGCTGCGTGACAGCGGCTTCACTTACGAACAAGACGGTGCCCTGTGGCTGCGTTCCACCGATTTCGGGGACGACAAGGACCGGGTCATGCGCAAGACCGATGGCACCTATACCTACTTTGTGCCCGATGTGGCCTATCACCTGGCCAAGTGGGAGCGCGGCTTTGCCAAGGTGGTGAATATCCAGGGCACCGACCACCACGGCACCATTGCCAGGGTGCGCGCCGGCTTGCAAGCCGTGTCGCGTCATACCGGCCTGGGCATTCCCGAAGGCTACCCCGACTACGTGCTGCACACCATGGTGCGCGTGATGCGCGGCGGTCAGGAAGTGAAAATCTCCAAACGCTCGGGCAGCTACGTGACCTTGCGGGATCTGATCGACTGGACCTCCAAAGACGCCGTTCGCTTTTTCTTGCTCAGCCGCAAGCCCGACACCGAATACGTGTTTGATGTGGACCTGGCGCTGGCGCAGAACAACGACAACCCGGTCTACTACGTGCAATACGCCCACGCCCGCATCTGCTCCGTCCTGCAGCGTGAAGGCCTGCTGGCGCAGGACGTGGCCTGGGGTGATGTCGACCTGTCGCCACTGGACACGGTGCCGGCCCAGTCGCTGATGCTGCAACTGGCCCGATACCCGGCCATGCTGTCGGCAGCGGCGGCGGATTTTGCCCCGCATGATGTCAGCTTCTACCTGCGTGAACTGGCAGCGGCGTATCACAGCTACTACGATGCCGAACGCATTCTGGTGGATGACCCCGGGGTCAAGCGGGCGCGGTTGGCTTTGGTGGCTGCCACGGCTCAGGTGTTGCACAATGGACTGGCCGTGTTGGGTGTGTCCGCACCCACCAGCATGTGAGCACAAGCCAGATGCCCCCCTTATTCACACTCCCTTTCGCAAGTCCGGCACAGCGCCAGCGCGGTGGCACGCTGCTGGGCTTCATCTTTGGCCTCATCGTGGGACTGTCCGTGGCCCTGTCGGTGGCAATCTATGTGACCAAAGTGCCCATTCCCTTTCTGAACAAGGGGGTGCACCGCACGCCGGATCAAGACGCCGCCGAAGAAAAAAAGAACAAGGATTGGGACCCCAACGCACCGCTGTATGGCAAAAACCCGGTCAAGCCACCGGAGAAGCCCGCAGAGGATGCCCCTGCGGTCATTCCCCCGCCCAGTACGCCGCCGCAACCCACTGCCGGTGAGGATCCGCTGGGCGACTTGGCACGCAGTCGTGCCGCCACGGCCGACCCTTTCAATTACTTTGTGCAGGCCGGCGCTTTCCGCTCCGCCGATGAGGCCGAGTCCCAGCGGGCCAAACTGGCGCTGCAGGGCTTTGATGCCCGCGTGAGCGAGCGCGAGCAATCCGGTCGTACCGTGTTTCGGGTGCGGATCGGCCCGCTGGACTCCCGTGAGGAGGCCGAGCGCATTCAGCACAAGCTGGCGTCATCCAAGATCGATGCGGCGCTGGTCCGCGTTCAACGTTGATTGATTGAAGAGGTTCACATGTTGCGTCGCCACTTTTCCCAAGCCGTGATGGGGTCTCTGGGGGGCTTGGCCCTTGGCCATGAGTCCGCCTGGGCGCAGTCGCCGGCGTTCCAGGAAGGCATTGAATACGTCACCCTGGACAAACGCGTGCCCACCGAGGCCAGCAAGGGCAAGATCGAGGTGATCGAGTTCTTCTGGTACAGCTGTCCGCATTGCAACGCCTTTGAGCCCCGTTTTGCAGAGTGGATCCGCAAGGCGCCCAAGGACATCGAGGTCAAGCGCGTGCCGGTACGGTTCCGTGACGACTTTGAGCCGCAACAGCGCATGTACTACCTGCTGGAAGCGCTGGACAAGGTGGACGCGTTGCATGTCAAGCTGTTCCACGCCATCCATGTGGACCGCCAGAACCTCTCCAGTGCCCAGGCGCTGGCTCAGTGGGCAGAGAAGCAAGGCATCCCCGCGGCCAAGTTCCAGGAGGTGTACAACGCCTTCGGGGTGGTGTCCAAGGCGCGTCGGGCCACTCAGTTGCAGGAATCTTTCAAGGTCCAGGGCGTACCGGCGCTGGGTGTGGCGGGGCGTTTTTATACCGACGGCTCGCTGGCAGGGGGCATGGAGCGTGCACTTCAGGTGGTGGATCACCTGATTGGCGAGGTTCGCAAAGGGCGCTGAAGCCACCCGGCCGCACGTCAGCGCGCTGACCGATGGTGGTGTTCAGGCAACGCTCTTGCTTGATGCATGCATGAGCCGTGCCAGAAAACGGTAAATTGTCACATTGGATGCAGAGGCACGCATACAATGCGTTGTCAAACCATCTGCAATTTTCGTGCCTTGAAGCCCATCGTTTTTCTCTTGTTGAGTGGCCTGCTGGTCAGCAGTGGGCTGACCGCCCGCGCTGAGCGGGCTGACCGCGACAAGCCGATGAACATCGAGGCCGACAAACTGGTGTACGAGGATCAACGGCAGCGCACCCAGTTTTCCGGCAAGGTGGTGGCGACCAAGGGCACACTGATTTTTCGCGGCGAACAGTTGGAAGTCTGGGAAGACCAGGGCCATCAATTCGGACACTTGCTGCCTGCGCCTGGACAACGCGCATTTTTCCGCCAAAAGCGTGAAGGCTTGAACGAGTTCATGGAAGGCGAGGCCGAGCGCATCGAGTACGACGGCCGCGCAGATCGGGTGACCTTGCAGGGCCGCGCGGTGCTGCGCCGCTACCAGGGTGCCAAACTCAATGACGAGATGAGCGGGCAGGTCATTGTTTACGACAATGTGAGTGAACGCTTCACGGTGGATTCCCAGCCTGCCAAGGGTGCCTCTGCAGGTGCTTCCAGCACCAACACCCGGGTCCGCGCCTGGATGACCCCCACCCCCTCGGGAGGTTCCCCCAAATGAGCGCGGCCGCTGCCTCGACGCTCGACGGGGGGCGCCTGGAGGCTCACCATTTGCAAAAGTCCTATGGCAGCCGCAAGGTCGTACACGACGTGTCGATCTCGGTGCAAAAGGGCGAAGTGGTGGGCTTGCTGGGGCCCAACGGGGCGGGCAAGACCACGTCGTTCTACATGATCGTGGGCCTGGTTCGCGCCGATGCCGGCTGGATCACGCTGGACGGCCAGTCCATCGAGCGTTTGCCCATTCATCAGCGTTCCCGCCTGGGGCTGAGCTATTTGCCGCAGGAAGCCTCCATCTTTCGCAAGCTGAACGTGGCGGACAATGTGCGCGCCGTGCTGGAGCTGCAGCATGACGAGGCAGGTCGCCCCTTGTCCAAAGCCGAGATCGAACGTCGGCTCACCAGCTTGCTGCAGGAGCTGCGGGTGGACCATTTGCGCGATTCCGCGGCCACGGCGCTGTCTGGCGGCGAGCGCCGTCGGGTGGAGATTGCCCGCGCGCTGGCTACGCAGCCGCGTTTCATTTTGCTGGATGAGCCGTTTGCCGGCATTGACCCGATTGCAGTGATCGAGATCCAGCGCATCATCAGTTTTCTCAAGGCGCGCGGGCTGGGGGTGTTGATCACCGACCACAACGTGCGCGAGACCCTGGGCATTTGTGACCACGCCTGCATCATCAGCGATGGGCGTGTGCTGGCGCAGGGCACCCCGGCCGAGATCGTGCACAACCCGGACGTGCGGCGGGTGTACCTGGGCGAACATTTCCGGATGTGATGCGATGAAGCAAGGGCTGTCACTCCGCGTCTCCCAGCATCTGGCCTTGACGCCACAATTGCAGCAATCGATCCGGTTGCTGCAACTCTCCACACTGGAGCTCAACCAGGAAATCGAGCAGATGCTCGACGACAACCCATTCCTGGAAAAAGACACCGAAACGGCCGATCGCGAGGCCTTCGGACTCGACCAGGCCGATGCGCCCACCCAGGAGTCGATGGAGCAAGGCGAACCCATGACTTCGCTCTCCTCCGATGACGTGACCGAATTGCCCGTCACGGACAACAGCATGTCTTCCTTGTCGGATGGCTTGTCGGAAGTGGCCGTTGGCACCACCAGCGAAGTAGAGCCCGGACTGGATGGTGTGGCCGAGGGGTGGGAAGGCGATGGCAGCGTGGAGTTCTCCGTGGAGGACACCGAATGGGGCGGTGACGCCCCCCCGCGTAACGGGGCCTTGGACGAAGACACGGCTGACGCCACCGAGCTGGCTCGCAGCCTGGGTTCGCTGACGGACTTTTTGCACCAGCAAGCCTTGTCCTTGCGACTGGGCGAGACCGACCGCGCTGCCTTGCGATTTCTGATCGAGTCCCTCAACGATGATGGCTATCTGGAGGATTCCTTGCGTAGCCTGGCCGAAGGCCTGGCTGGCACGGAAGATCTGGAACAACTGGAGGAGCTGGAGCATCGCTTTGAAGTGGCGCTGCGACTGCTGCAGACACTGGAGCCCACGGGCGTGGGCGCACGTGACCTGGCCGAATGCCTGACACTGCAACTCAAGGCCCTGGACACGCCCAACGAGGAAGCCCAGGCGGTGCGCGATGTAGCCCTGGCCATTTGCCGCCAACCGCTGGAGCTGTTGGCCAAGCGTGACATCAAGCGCCTGGTGGTGGCGGTGAGTGACAGCGATTTGCGCGTCAAGCTGGCCATCGCCCTGATTGGTCGGCTGGAGCCCAAGCCGGGGCGTCGTTTTGTGGACGTCGAGCGGCAATTGATCGTGCCCGACGTCATCGTCACCCGCCAAGGGGCGGATCGACAAGGCCAGCCGGTGTTTCGGGTGCAGCTCAACAGTGATGTCATGCCGCGCCTGCGCGTGCACGACATCTATGCCAGCGCGCTCAAGGGCGCGGGCAAGGGTGAAGGGCATCAAGGCTTGCAGCAGCGTCTGCAGGAGGCGCGCTGGTTCATCAAGAATATCCAGCAGCGCTTTGAAACCATTTTGCGCGTGAGCAATGCCATTGCCCAGCGACAGCGCAATTTCTTCATCCACGGCGAACTGGCCATGCGACCCATGGTGTTGCGTGAGATTGCCGACGAGCTGGGCCTGCACGAGTCCACCATCTCACGCGTGACCACGGCCAAATACATGGCCACCCCTTTTGGCACGTTTGAGCTCAAATACTTTTTTGGCTCCGGCCTGGGCACGGACAGCGGCAACAACGCGTCGAGCACGGCCGTGCGCGCGCTCATCAAGCAGTTCGTGGCTAGCGAGAATCCCAAGAAGCCCCTGTCTGACAACCAGATTTCCGAAATGCTCAAAGAGCAGGGCATTGATTGCGCCCGCCGAACCGTGGCCAAATACCGCGAAGCCTTGCGCATCGCGCCGACCCATTTGCGAAAAGCGTTGTGATGACTTCTTCTATGCCGGCGCGTGCGCGTGCCGAGGTGCCGCTGGGGCATACCTGGCCCTTTTTCATGCCTTGCCCTGCAGGCGTCGAGCAGCTGTTGGCGCAAGAATTGGTGACCTTGCTGGGCCACGAGCCTCCGGGGTTATCGTGCCGACGCGCGGGGGTGGCCTGGCG
>VEQI01000105.1 GCA_018883305.1 Limnohabitans sp.
ATCACGCACCAAGAGCCGTCCCCGCTGAAGGTGCTTATTCCGCACACCGGGCGGCCCGCCCAGCCACGCCTGTTGTCGCGCGGCCTGCAAATCTTGCAGCAGTGCCTGATAGGCCGCCGCATTCAGTTCTTGATCAGTTTCCATCGTCATCGCTCGGTTCGTTCAAGCACCCGACAGATCGGGCATTTTTCTCAAGGTGAGCGCCACTTTCTGCGCACCCGGTGCGTCAAAAAAGCCATGCCGCACCATCCGCACCTCCACCTTGACCGACAGCGCATTGCGCACGCGTGTCTCCACCTGCTGAACGGCGGCGGTATCGGTGTCAGGCGTGACGCCCGGCGCACGCTCCACCAGCAACTTCAGGTTGTCTTGAGTGGTGTGCCCTTCAAAGTCAGCCACCACACGCACCACACCGCCCACGAGCGGTTTCATGGCAGACACCAGGTCTTGGATGGCCGAGGGAAAGAGATTGATGCCACGCACAATCAGCATGTCATCGGTGCGGCCAAAGCAGCGAATGGCGGGCGTGGTACGCCCACCCGGTCCGCCCATGGCCGTGACGGTGATGTGATCGCCTGAACGGAACCTAAGCACCGGTGAAGCTTGTCGCCCCAAAGCGGTGTAGACCAACTCACCAGTGGCGCCTTCGCGCCATGGGACGGTTTCACCACTCACCGGATCGATCAGCTCAGCCAGCACGTGGTCTGGGGCCACCAAATACATGCCTCGCTGATCCTCGGCCTCGGCCCAATACACACAGCCCAGATCGGTGCCACCCATGACCTCGCAGCACATGGCGCCCCAATGCTGCTGCAAGCCTTCACGAATGGCTGGTATACCCCCGCCAGGCTCCCCTCCAACCACCAGGCGCTCCACACCGAGCGAAGTGGCCGAGCGACCAATGAGTGTGGGCGCCACTTGCGCCAGATACAGCAGAAAGTTGGGTGTGCCGACGATGCAACGCGGGTGCGCATCGCGCGCCGCGATGAGCAAGCGGTCCACGCCGCCGTCTGCCCCCACCGGAATGTCCACGGCGCCAATGCGGCTCACCCCCTGCCAGATCGGGATGCCCCCCACGAAGCCCTTGCTCATGGAGAAGGCATGCAACACCGTGTCGTGGGGGCGAATGCCGCAGGCATATAAACCGCGCGCCGTCATCTCCGACCAGTTGACTTGGTCCGTCTGCGTGAGGCCCACATACGCCGGACTGCCCGTGGTGCCAGAAGACGCCTGCACCTGCACAATGTCGCGCCAGTCCGCAGCCTGGTGCAGCCCCAGCAACGGAGCGGCTTGCAAGCTGTCCCGGAGCTCCTGCTTGGTGGTCATGGGAATGCGCTGTAAATCGTCCAGGCTACGAATGTCTGTGGCGGCTATCTTGGCATCGGCCAACTTGCGCTGGTAGAGCGCGGAACGGTCTGCCAGGTAGGCCAGCTGGACTTGCAGACGTTGCAACTGCATGGCCTGGATGTCCGCCCAGGGCATGGATTCCACAGAACTGAAAGGTGCCGAGCTGGGGTGTGCATGTGGCATGCTGCCTCCTGGGTTGGATACGTGTTGAACCAAAGATGGGACCGGCCATGGATTAACCGGTCAACCGTCCGTTTTTGAATGTTAACATGCGGCCATCGACACGAAAGGTCTTCATGAACCCGTCCGTCCAAATCACCCGTCCACGCCCTGGGGTAGCCCTGATCACCCTGTCTCGACCCGAGCGCTTGAACGCCATTGATCCGCAGATGAACGACACCATGGCGCAGACGCTGATCGAACTGGAGCGCGACGACCAGGTGCGCTGCATCGTGATCACCGGTGCCGGCGACCGCGCCTTCTGTGCCGGTGCCGACATCCCCACCTTATTGCCCTACTTGGAAACCCACATTCGGCAAGGCTGCGATGACCCGCAGCTTGGTGGCGTGACCCACCGTACCCTGACCACCAAGCCGCTGATAGCGGCCATCAATGGACTGGCCATGGGTGGCGGGATGGAGATTGCGCTGGCCTGCGACTTGCGCATCGCCTCCACGCAGGCCCGCATGGGCTTGCCTGAAATCAACCTGGGGGTGCTGGCCGGTGCAGGGGGCTGCACGCGGTTGCCACGCACTGTGCCGGCGGCCCTGGCCGCTGAAATGATTCTGACCGGTCAACCCATCAACGCGCAGCGTTGCCTGGAGGCGGGCCTGGTGAGTCGCGTGGTGGAGCCCGCAGCGTTGCTGGACACGGTGTTTGACCTGGCACAAACCATTGCCGCCCGAGCACCCAAGGCCTTGCGTGCGTGCACGGCCTTGCTGCGACGCCCCCGCTTTGAGGAATTGAACGACGCCTTGGCGCAAGAGCGCCAGGCCTTTGCCGATTTGCTGCTGACGCAAGACGCACAAGAGGGCATTCGCGCCTTCACCGAAAAACGCCAGCCCGTCTATCGAGACGCTTGATCTCGTTCATCCATTCCACGCCAGGTGTTTCCCCATGACACACACTTCTCCCGACCATCACACGGCCATTGACGCCACCGTGCTCGAAGCACTGCGCGACACAGTGCGTCGATTCGCCCTCACGGACGTTGCCCCACTGGCACGTCGCATAGACCGGGATGACTGGTTTGCACGGGAGCTCTGGCCCAAGATGGGGGACCTGGGCATCCTGGGACCCACAGTGCGAGAGGAAGATGGCGGACCGGGTTTGAACTACCAGGCGCATGCGGTGATCTCAGAAGAAATTTCGCGAGTGTCGGGTTCCGTGGGCATTTCTTATGTGGCGCACTCCAACCTGTGCGTCAACCAGATTCAGCGCCATGGCACGCTTGAACAAAAGCGCCGCTTCCTGCCCGCCCTGCTGTCAGGGCAGGCCGTGGGCGCCTTGGCCATGAGTGAAGCCAATGCCGGGTCCGATGTGGTGTCCATGCAATTGCGCGCCACGCCAACAGGTGATGGCTTTCGCCTCCACGGAAGCAAACTGTGGACCACGAATGGTTGGCATGCAGACACGTATGTGGTCTACGCCAAGACGGCGCCAGAAGCGGGTAAAGCGGGCATCACCACGTTCATCGTGGAGCGCAACAGCCCGGGCTTTGAAAGGCGTCAATTGATGGACAAACTGGGCATGCGCGGATCTGGCACCTGCGAGCTGGTGTTCAACGATTGCTTTGTGCCGGCCAGCCAGGTGCTGGGCACCCTCAACGAAGGCGTGCGTGTACTGATGAGTGGCCTGGACTATGAGCGACTGATCGCCGCCTCCGCCTGCGTGGGCTTGATGCAAGCGGCATTGGACATCGTACTGCCTTACGTGAGTCAGCGCCAACAGTTTGGACAACCCATCGGGGAGTTTCAACTGGTGCAGGCCAAGCTGGCAGACATGTTCACCCGCTTGAATGCCAGCCGCGCCTATCTGCACACCATCACCGCACGTGTCGATCAGGGCGAGTCCTTGCGCAAGGAAGCAGCCAGCGTGATTCTTTTCGCGGCGGAGGCGGCCACGCAATCGGCGCTGGACGCCATCCAGTGCCTGGGGGGTAACGGTTACACCAATGACTATGACGCGGGTCGATTGTTGCGTGATGCCAAGCTGTATGAGATTGGTGCGGGGACGTCGGAGATTCGACGCATGTTGATTGGGCGAGAGTTGATGCGGGGGTGAGGGGTGCGGCTAAAATAAAACCATCACTTGGGTGCTGCCCCATGCGGGACGGCAGGTTTTGCGAAGGTCGGGCCGCCTCGCATGAAAGCCCATGATGATGTCGCACACACTTATCCAATTCATCGGTGCCCTGCTGTTCGGCGTTGCGCTGCTGCATACATTTTCGACCCAGTACTTCGAGCACCTGGCCCACACCCGCCCCAAACATGCGGGCATCTGGCACTTATTGGGCGAGGTGGAAGTCGTGTTTGGCTTGTGGGCCACAGTGCTGATGCTGTGCATGTTTTTGATACTGGGCCAACAGAGCGCACTGGCGTACATCAACGGTCGAAACTTCACTGAACCGATGTTCGTCTTCGTCATCATGGTCATGGCAGGTACACGGCCAATCTTGCAGTTGACCGATGCTGTGGTGCAGGTTGTCGCCCGGTGTTTGCCGCTGACACCCGGCGTTGGACTGTATTTTTTGACGCTGGCCATGGTTCCCCTGGTGGGCTCCTTCATTACCGAACCAGCCGCAATGACCTTGGCCGCGTTGCTGCTGCGGTCAACACTCTTCAGTCAAAACATTCCCTCGCTACTGAAATACGCCACGGTGGGCGTTTTGTTCGTCAACATTTCAATCGGTGGAACGTTGACGCCATTCGCCGCTCCGCCCGTCCTCATGGTGGCAGGGAAGTGGAACTGGGACATCAAATTCATGCTCCTCACATTTGGCTGGAAAGCGGCGCTGGCTGTCGTGATCAACGCTGGGATGGTGACGATGCTGTTCCGGCACCATTTGACGTATCAGGGGCATCGCAAAGTCGCGCCTGCGCCGCTATCCTTCACCGTTGCCATGGTCCATGTCACATTTCTGGCTTTGGCGGTGATGTTTGCCCATCATCCGCCCATGTTCATGGGCGTATTTCTATTATTCTTGGGCTATACGACCGCCTATCCCGAGCACCAGGACCGGTTAATCCTTCGGGAAGCATTGTTGGTGGCTTTTTTCCTGGCCGGACTGGTGGTCTTGGGTGGGGTACAGCAATGGTGGCTGGAGCCCATGCTGATGCAGCTAGACACCCAGGCCGTCTTTTTCGGAGCTACCGCCCTCACAGCTATCACAGACAATGCCGCTTTAACCTACCTCGGTTCGCTGGTTGAGAATTTAAGCGACGAATTCAAAGTGGCCCTGGTTGCTGGAGCGGTAACCGGTGGTGGACTGACCGTCATTGCCAACGCACCGAATCCTGCGGGGGTAGCCATCTTGCGCACCAAATTCGCGGAGGGCACGATCCACCCCTTGGGTTTACTATTGGCGGCGTTGCCGCCAACTGCTGTAGCCGCGTTGATATTTCAATTTGGGCGTTGATCGGTTTTTTTGGTTTGCACGCCATTGAGGACGTCACCATTGAGCGTCCTCGTCATCAAAAGTGGGCACTTTGCCAATGACGAGGTTGCCCATGTGAACACTTCAATGGTTGGTTGCCAGTAGCGAAACTCACTTCTTCATGTTCACCGCCGCATTAAAGTCTGCTTTGGCAAAAATATTGGGTGATATCGCTTACAAAGCAGCGACAACTCCGTCACTTCGTGGATCCACCGCAGCCTCTATCACTCCATTAGCATGTCGAACAAGTGCCCCGGCATGTCCCATCGTGTCGCTATAGGCCTCTGGTAATACCTCGACCAGATGACCGGCGTCTATCAATGCTTTCAACAATATCGGGGCGAACCGATTTTCCAGTTTTAAAGAAGTGGAAACATCTCCCCAAGTTCGTCCGAGTAACCAGCGCGGTGCGCTGACCGCCTGCTGCAGAGTTTGGCCAAAACGGGCGTAGCGGGTAAACACAGCGGCCTGAGTCTGTGGCTGCCCCTCGCCGCCCATAGTGCCGTAGGGCATGACGCGACCATCATCAAAGACCGCGAGTGAGGGGTTGAGTGTGTGGAAGGGTTTGAGACCGGGTTGGAGATAATTCAAGGCATTGGGTTGGAGGGAGAAACTCGTGCCGCGGTTTTGCCAGCATACGCCGCTGTTACTCAACACCGTTCCTGAACCAAATTCCCAGTACACACTTTGAATGAAGCTGACCGCACGGCCTTGTGCATCCACCGCCCCCATCCAGATGGTGTCGCCAGGCTGCGCCGGATCGGGCCAAGGCAACGCATGTTCGGTGTCGATTTCACCGGCCAGTTGGGCCAGTGCTGGGCCGGTCAGGAAATCCTGTGGGCGGGCAGGCAGACGGCTCGGGTCAGTGACCACACGGTCACGCACACGAAATGCACGCTTGGTCGCTTCCACGAGGCCGTGCACATGCGCAAAGCCTTCGCCCTCCTTGACCCGTAACTGTTCGAACAAGCCGAGGATCATCAGCGCTGAAAGACCCTGTGTGGGGGGTGGTAGGTTGTACACCGTGCTATCAGTTAAACGAACATGCAGAGGCTCAACGCGACTGGCCTGATAGTTTTGCAAATCTTGCAGACGCACTGGACTACCCACTCGGGTCAAATCATCGGCCATGCTTCGAGCCAAGGTACCACGGTAAAAATCGTCAAGTCCGTGTTCAGCTAGATGCCGGAATGTTTTGGCCAGTGCGGGTTGCTTGAGCACGTGTCCCGGCAAAGGCGGCTTTCCGTTCACCAAAAAAGTGTCGGCAAAACCTGGGCAATTTTTCAGACCATCCAGTTTTTGATGTGTCAGCCCAGCCTGACTGGTCGAGACCACCACCCCATGGTCGGCATGGCGAATGGCTTCGCTCAACAACTGAGGCAAGCTCGCACGCCCCCCCCATTCGGCGGACAACTCTAGAGCACGCATCCAGCCTCCCAGGGTTCCCGCTACCGTCAGAGCTGCCTGAGGGCCGCGTGAAGGCAGCACATCCAACCCTGCGTAGAACTCGGGCGTTGCCAACGCTGCGGCCGGGCCACAAGCGTCGATGGCCACCGGGGTTTTGCCGGGCTCGTGGATCAACCAGAAACCATCCCCGCCGATCGAGTTCATGTGCGGATAAACCACCGCGATGGTGGCGGCGGCCGCCACCATGGCTTCGATCGCATTGCCGCCCTGACGCAAGACATCGCGGCCTGCCTGTGCTGCCAAATGGTGGGGCGCCACCACCATGCCGCCTATGGATTTGAGTGTGTGAATCATGGGTTAACCGTCCTGTTGTGCCATGTGGAGTTGATGAAGTGTGATCTTGCGAACTTCCGATTGGCTGTCCGCAATATGGGAGCGAAGTAATTGAATGGCCTGCCTTGCATCACGGCATTGAATGGCCGTCAAGATGTGGGCATGCTCTTCATAAGTTGCGGTCAGTCGCTGTAACTGGTTGAAATCCAGTCGTCGTATGACTCGAATTTTTTCAGTGATTTCCTGGTGCACTCGCACCATCTCTTGATTGCCAGAGGCCGCGATCAGGGCACCATGGAATGCTTCATCCCACTGCCCCACCACACGACCGTCCTGACACCGCAGAGCGTCGGGCACCAACCAGATGGACGACAAGTCCAGCAATACGTGCTGTAGGTGGGCATCGGGCTGCTGGCACATGGACTCCACCGCCGCTGTTTCCAGGATCATTCGCAATTCATACAGTTGCTCGTATTTGCGGAAATCAAAAGGCGACACCCGCCAGCCACTGCGAAAAAACACTTCCACATAGCCTTCCTGCTGCAATCGGTACAGGGCTTGTCTTATGGGGGTTCGCGAGACACCCAGTCGCTCGCTTTGCTCGGCTTCGGTGAATCGGTCACCGGGTAGCAGCTTGAACTCGACGATGTCCTGCTTGAGTTGGTGGTACACATCCTCGGAGCGTGATCGATCCGAGGATGTAGGTTGGCCGCTCTGCGGGGAAGTCACCATCGGCATCAGGGGCTGGCCCAACTCTGCAGCAACAGGAGGCTAGTGCAGGTCCAGCCCACCAACGCCCCCTGGGCTCGAATCATGTCCAGGGTGGCTTGCTTGAATTCCGGGAAATAACTCTCGGTGCAATCTTCCAGCAGCAAGCACTCATAGCCGCGATCATTGGCTTCCCGCATCGAGGTTTGAACGCAGACCTCCGTGGTGACGCCCATGAAGACCAAGGATTTGATGCCCGCATCCTGCAGCCGCTCATGAAGACCGGTTTTGTAAAACATCCCCTTGCCGGGCTTGTCGATGACCCATTCATCAGCCTGCGGCATCAAGGCCGGGACGATCTCGCATCCCGGTTGCCCGGCGATCAGAATTCGCCCCATGGGCCCATCGTCGCCAATTCTCAAGGCAGGCTGTCCCCGGTTGCGCTTGGCGTCGGGGCAATCCGACAGATCTGGACGATGCGCCTCGCGTGTGTGCAGCACACGTCCGCCTCGGGCCCGCCAAGCGCCGAGAACACGCTGACACGCGGGCAGGATGGCGGACAAGCGGGACACATCATTGCCCAGGCTCTCGCCAAATCCACCCGGCTCGATGAAATCGCGCTGCATGTCGATGATGACCAGCATCGTGCTGGACCACTCACAGCGAAATTCAAAGGGGTCAGCGGCGAGCGTTATCATCGCCCTCCTCCGCTTGCCTGACTTCGTTGCGTCATGCTGGCACCGCCATCAGGCTCACATGGGCTGACACCACACGCCAACCGTCGTCGGTTCTGAGCCAGGTCTGGCTTTGCCGCCCCACGCGGTCCGAGCCCTCTCGCCAGAACTCGGTGTTGGCCGTGGCGGCGTCGTGACCATAGGTGGTGATGACGGTTCGCCTCAGGGTACGGGCCAGGCCCTGGGAGGGTCGTGCGGCCCGAAATGCCTGGATCTCGTCGTAGCCATATAAATTTTCCGTGGCGCCGTAGCGGATGGTGTGGGGGCTGCGCCAGAAGAGTTCATCCAGCACCTGCACGTCGTTCGTGACCAGTGCCTGCTCATACCGATCGAATGCCGCCTGTACCTCAGCCACCACCTCGGGCACATTGATGTTCTTCATGCCGTGTACGCCTTGAGTTGTGCCACGCCCATGGACTCCAGGGTGTGGGCTGCACGTAACGCCAGATCTTCTCGCCAGGGAGCGGCGATCAACTGTACCCCCACTGGCATGCCATTCAAGCCGGAGGGCCAGACCGGTGCCGTCACCACCGGACAACCGGCAAATGAAATCGGCTGGGTCAAGAGACCCATGGCCGCGCGACAGGGAAGCTTCTGCCCTTGTATGTCCAACCATTCGGTCCCGATCGGCTGCGCGCAGACGGGCGTCGCAGGGGCCAGCAAGATGTCCCAGTCCTTGAACAGGGCTTGTACCTTATCGCGGTAGACGCTTCTGAATCGCTGGGCACGCACATACCAGGCCGCGGGTTGCAAAGCCCCCGCCAGGAAACGATCCACTGACATCGGCTCGAAATCCTCGGCGCAGCGCCTGAGGTCCTCCAGGTGCAAGGCACCGCCTTCACTGGCCGTCACGATGAACGCGGCAGCGCGGGCATAGGCGGCATCAGGCCAGGTCACCTCGGCGGTAGCCCCCAGGGCTGTTGCCGCCTTGTGCACACTCGCACGCGCAGCCTCAGACGCCATGTCCTGAAAATAGCCGGACAACACGCCAATGCGCAAGCCCTGCGACCCCAGCCCGATCTGCTGGGCCGTGGGTTGCACTCGGGTGGCGTGACACCCGGGATCCTGAGCATCGGGGCCTTGCATCGCGTCGTAGGCTGCGGCCAGCAAGTTGACCGAATCGGCCATCGGCCCCAGATGGTCCAGGCTGTTCACGAA
>VEQI01000106.1 GCA_018883305.1 Limnohabitans sp.
GGACTGGTTGCGCTTTGATTTGCATCACACCCAGCTATGGCTGTTGGGGCAACCCTGGTCGCTGGGGATTGACGCTTTCTTGCACGGGCATGCCACGGCTTCGGAGGCGGCCGTGCAGTTGATCCTGCGAGGCTTTTTGCCAGCCTTGTTGCTGGTGGGGGTCTTCCTGGGGGTGGCTTATCGATTCGGTCGCGTGTATTGCGGTTGGCTTTGCCCGCATTTTTCAGCGGTGGAAATGCTCAATGGCTTGCTGCACAAAGCCATTGGACGATTCAGCGTGTGGGACAAATCCGTCACGCCGCGTGAGAACCATGTGCCACGCGCAACCTGGTGGATACCTTTTGTGTTGCTCAGCGTTGGTTTGGGGTTTGTGTGGGCTCTGACGCTGCTGACGTATTTGCTGCCTCCCCAAGAGATCTGGGGCGGTTTGTGGCACGCCAGCCTCACCCCCAACCAAACGCGCTTCATTGGCATTGGCACGTTGGTGTTCACGCTGGAATTTGTGTTTGCGCGTCACTTGTTCTGTCGTTTCGGATGCGCCGCGGGTTTGTTCCAAAGCCTGGCGTGGATGGCCAATGACCGTGCCATGGTGGTGTCGTTCTCTCGGCAACGTGCGCGCGAATGTCAAACCTGCGATGCGCCGCGTGGCAGTGCCTGTGACAACGCCTGCCCGATGCGACTGCACCCGCGCAACATCAAGCGCATGATGTTTTCCTGCGTGCAATGCGCCCGTTGCTTGACAGCGTGTGACACATCGCAATCGTCACAGCAACGTAGCCCCACCTTGAATTGGACCATCGGCCTGGAGGCCGTTCGAGAAACTCTGCGGCAACGCCGTGAGGAGGTGCGCTGATGGAAGAGCATGTGGGCTTGTGGTGGCACCGGCTGGTGACACGCTGGGCGGACACCTCGTATCCAGAGGCGGAAGTGACGCTGGCGGAGATGGAATCTGCCATCGGAATGCTCTTTCGAGCAGGTGGTGGGGACCACAGCACCCGCGTGACACAAGCCTCCTGGATGAGCCATGCCGGCCCGCGTCAGTGGTTGCAGCGGCTGGCGGGCACCGGGCATCGTGCGGCCTTGCCTTGTCTGGATGGTGAAACCTTGGCTTTGCCGGAACGTCTGGCGGTGTTTCAAGACCGAAGTCTCAACCGCCATCTGTATGTGTGGCTGGCTGCCATGGCTGCCGTATTGGAGTCCACGGGCGACTGGCTGGCTGACAACCGAGCAGCCACCGTGCGTGCCTTGCAACGATTTCCAGGCCTGCGTGAAAGACACGCTCGATTGGTGCAGGCGCATCTGCTGCAAAGGCCTCGTCTGGAAACAATGAGACCCGCGCAAGCCCTGGCCGAGGCTGCTGTGCAAGCGGCCTTGAAGGGCGAAGATCATGCCGACATGCTGGTGGACCCGTCCGAGGTGTTGCCTGTGTGGTTGTGGATGACGGTGGCGGATACACCCCCCTCGTCGCAGGGCGTTCGTCATGGATCAAGCGGTGCAGGCGCCAAGCGCGACACAGATCAACCGCACAGCAACGTCAGACGCCGAACCCGTGAGGCGCAAGCGCCCAATCCCCGACAAGCCTTGCTGCTGCCCTCCAAGGTGGAATCACTCCTGACCTGGAGCGAGTTCGTGAAACTCGACCGTGGCACCGACGAAGATCCCGACCCGAATGCCATGGCCGCGGCCAATGACATGGAGAAGCTCACGTTGGCGCCCAACGGCCCCACCACCGCCGCAGGCATTCGTTTCGATCTGGACCTGCCCAGCGCAGCCGAAGATGATCTGCCCCTGGGCCCCGGCATTCAAATGCCCGAGTGGGACTGGCGATGTCGCCAATTGCGGGCAAACCATTGCTGCTTGCAGTACCGGGTGGCTAAGCCGGGGCAAAGCTTCACACCCACACCCGCCTTGCGCTTGGTGGCTCGGCAAGTGCGTCGTCGTCTGGAGGTATTGCGCTCTGCGCCCCAATGGCAATACCGGCAAGCGCAAGGCGATGCGCTGGACACGGACGCCTGGGTGCGTTTTCAAGTGGAGCGCAACAGTGGCTTATCCATGACGGAGTCGCCCCTGGTGTTTGCACAGCGCCAGCGCTTTGAACGCAGCCTGGCCACCTTGTTGCTGGCAGACCTTTCCTTGTCCACCGACGCCCACGCCACCAACGAGGCCCGTGTCATCGATGTCATTCGCGACGCGCTGTATGTTTTTGGTGAGGCCTTGCATGCCACGGGCGATGCGTTTGAAATGCTGGGCTTCAGCTCCGTTCGGCGTCAGCATGTGCGCATGCAACACCTCAAAGGGTTTCAAGAGCCTTGGAGTGATGAAGCCAAGTCGCGCGTGGGGGCCATCCATCCGGGCTACTACACCCGCTTGGGGGCGGCCATCCGAGGCGCCACACAGCGATTGTCTGAAAGACCGGAACGACAACGCCTGTTGCTGGTGCTCACGGACGGAAAGCCCAACGACCTGGACATCTACGAAGGCCGTTATGGCCTGGAAGATACCCGTCATGCCGTACAGGCCGCACGTGCCGCGAGCTTGATTCCATTTTGCGTCACCATAGATGACCAGGCCCATGATTACATGCCCATGCTGTTTGGCACGCAGGGTTATGCCTGGGTGCGCCGTCCGCAAGAATTGGTGCATCAGTTGATCCAGGTCTGGTCAGGTCTGGTGCGTTGAACTGGCGGTGTCAGGGTTTCTTTAAAATGAAAGCCGTGAGCCTTGCCTGTATATAGGCTATGGGTTGGAGGGTTGATCGATAAAGAAGGTGGTTGTGATGCGTCTCACCAAGTGGACAGATTACACATTGCGAGTCTTGATGCACTGTGCCGCGACCCAGCGTCGGGCGCAGGCGCCCACCATTGGCGAGATTGCCGAGCGGCACGACATCTCACGCAGCCACCTCATGAAGATTGTGATGACGCTGTCAGCCCTGGGCTGGATTGAATCCACGCGCGGCCGGGGCGGCGGCATTCGTCTGCTCAAACCGGCAGATCAAATCACCGTGGGCGAGGTGTTGCGGGAAACCGAGACAGATTTCCACATGGTTGAATGCTTTGACGATGACATGAACACCTGCCGGCTGGATCGCGTCTGCAAGCTCAAGGATGCCTTGCAGGAAGCCACCCAGCGTTACCTGGACGTGCTGGATGGAGTGACCGTGGCGGATTTGTTGCCGTCCTCTACCCGTTTGATCGAGCAGCCGCTCAAGCGCATGACCGTCAAGGCCTGACGAGCCAGGCCAGCCAGCCCAAGGGATCGCGCCAGCGGGCGATGGCCACCATTTGCAGCACCACCAAAAACGCCAGCAGACTGAAGATTGCTCGTGCGCCGCGTGTGGTTCCGCGCTTGAGTCCGTAAGCCCCCAACACGATGTACAACAGCAATAGTGCCAGCTTCAATGCCAGCCATGGCTCTTGCACCGGGTTGTGGCGCAGCAGCACCCACAAGCCTACACCGGCTGCCATGAGCACGGTGTCGATGAACATGCTGCTCCAGCGCACCGTGGCTTTCATGGGCCAGGCTTGTAGCAGGGCCACCCCCAGGGCACGCGCCACAAACAGCATCACACTCAATCCCACCAACGCGCGATGCGTGTGCAACAGAGCGGGATACCAAAAGGCGGCGTGATCTTCCACTGCGTTTTCTCCGGGGCGGTCGGGCAAATCGTATCAATGCGGCGGAAACACCCACAACAGGGCGGTGGTCATGGTGATGTAGCGCAAGCACTTGCCAATGGCCATATAGACGGCACAGGGCCAAAAGGGCAATCGCAACCAACCGGCCACCGCGCACAAGGGGTCCCCCACGGCGGGCAACCAACTCAACAAGCAGGCTTTGGGGCCCAGTCGCTCCAACCACCGCAGCGCACGCGCGTGATGACTGTCGGTGTTGTTGCCACGGTAACGATCCAGGGCGTGGTGGGCGCCATAGCCCATCCACCAATCGATGATGCCTCCCAGCGTGTTACCCAGCGTGGCCACAGCGATGGTGGGCCAGAACAACTCGGGGTTGAGCTTGATGAGGCCAAAGACTGCGGGCTCCGAGCCCAGGGGGACCAGGGTGGCGGAAATCAGTGACACCACAAACACGGTGCTCAGGCCCACTTCGGGCAAGGCCAGCATTTGCAGCAGAGAGGTCAACCAGGCTTCCATGGGGACAGTATAGGAACTCACATGATTTGGGGGCAGGAAATCCCCGGTGATCAAGGGCTGGTTGCTGAAAAATAAGGCAGTTAGAATGACCCTCCCCATTCTCCACGGATTTTTTTCTCTCGGCATGCACATCGGACCTTATTTGTTGGCGAACCCCCTGTTCGTTGCGCCGATGGCCGGTGTGACCGACCGCCCCTTTCGCAAGCTGTGCAAGCAGTTGGGTGCGGGTTATGCGGTGAGCGAGATGGTCACCTCACGTCGCGATTTATGGGATAGCCTCAAAACCTCCCGACGTGCGGATCACACCGGTGAACCCGGCCCTATTGCCGTGCAGATTGCCGGCACGGAACCCAACATGATGGCCGAGGCCGCCCTCTACAACATCGAGCGTGGCGCGCAGATCATCGACATCAACATGGGCTGCCCGGCCAAAAAAGTGTGCAACGTCTGGGCCGGCTCTGCGCTGATGCGCAACGAACCCCTGGCGCTGTCCATCGTTGACGCCGTGGTGCGCGCTTGTGCGCCGCATGGTGTGCCCGTCACGCTCAAGATGCGCACCGGCTGGAGCCATGAACACCGCAATGCGGTGGCGCTGGCTCAGGCCGCCGAGCAGGCCGGTGTGCAAATGCTCACGGTGCATGGCCGCACCCGTGAGCAAGGCTACAAAGGCGAGGCCGAGTACAGCACCGTGGCGGCCGTCAAGGCTGCGGTGCGGGTGCCGGTGGTGGCCAATGGCGACATTGATTCGCCGCACAAGGCACGCCAAGTGCTGCAACAAACCGGTTGCGACGCGCTGATGATTGGCCGTGCGGCGCAGGGGCGTCCCTGGATTTTTCGCGAGGTGGCCCATTTTCTGGAGACAGGCACCTTGTTGGCCCCACCGCTGGTGGCCGAAGTTTCGCGCTTGCTGCTGGCCCATTTGCAAGAGCACTACGCGCTGTACGGCGAATGGACTGGCGTGCGCAGCGCGCGCAAACACATTGCCTGGTATGTCAAGGGACTGCCAGGGGCGGAGCCGTTTCGCCAACACATGAATACCCTGGACACTGCCCAGGCCCAGACGGCGGCCTTGGCAAATTATTTGGAGACCCTGGCTGAGCACAGCGACCGCTGGCCCGTCATCCCGTCTCCTGAGGCACTGGAAGCCCTGGCATGAGCAAGAAACACATTGAAGAGGCGGTTCGCCTCAGTCTGGAATCCTATTTCCGCGACTTGCGCGGCACCGAACCCGACAACCTGCACGACATGATGGTGACGGTGATTGAAAAGCCGTTGCTGGAAACGGTGATGCACCACGCAGAGGGCAACCAGTCCCGTGCGGCGCAATGGCTGGGCTTGAACCGCAACACCCTGCGCAAGAAACTCGTGCAACACCGCTTGCTGTAAGGCTTCGCGTCTACAGTGACCAGATCTTGTGCGCGCAGTCGCTGCACACCCTCTCTTTTTATCTTCGTGCCCCCTGGGCTCTCATCATGAACGCACTCATTTCCGTCTCCGACAAAACCGGCATTGTTGAACTGGCGCAAGCCCTGCATGGCCTGGGCATTGGCCTCATCTCCACCGGGGGCACGGCCAAGCTGCTTTCCCAAGCAGGTTTGCCCGTGCGTGAAGTGGCTGATGTCACCGGCTTTCCTGAAATGCTGGATGGCCGCGTCAAGACGCTGCACCCCATGGTGCATGGCGGCCTGCTGGCACGCCGCGATTTGCCTGAGCACATGCAATCTTTGCAGGCATACGGCATTGGCACCATTGATCTGCTGATCGTCAATTTGTATCCGTTCGAGGCCACGGTGGCCAAGGCCGATTGCACGCTGGAAGACGCGATTGAGAACATTGACATCGGCGGCCCGGCCATGGTGCGCAGTGCGGCCAAAAACTGGAAAGATGTGGCGGTGCTGACTGATGCCTCCCAATACGAAGTGGTGCTGCGCGAACTGCGTGAGCATGGCAAAACCACCGAGGCTACCCGCTTTGCGCTGTCGGTGGCTGCGTTCAACCGCATCAGCAACTATGACGCGGCCATCAGTGACTACCTGTCTTCCTACAATCTGGGCACGGGTCAGCGCAGCGAGTTCCCTGGTCAGTCGAATGGGCGCTTTGTCAAGCTGCAAGACCTGCGTTATGGCGAGAACCCGCACCAAAGCGCGGCGTTCTACCGTGACCTGAATCCGGCGCCAGGTTCGCTGGTGACGGCCACGCAGTTGCAGGGCAAGGAGCTGTCCTACAACAACATCGCGGATGCAGATGCTGCGTGGGAATGCGTCAAGAGTTTCGAGCAGGCGGCCTGCGTCATCGTCAAGCACGCCAACCCTTGCGGCGTGGCTGTGGGGCACGGCGCGCATGAGGCGTATCTCAAAGCCTTCAAGACGGATCCCACCTCGGCGTTTGGCGGCATCATTGCCTTCAACCGCACCGTGGATGAAGCCACGGCCCAGGAAGTGAGCAAACAATTCGTCGAAGTGCTGATGGCTCCCGATTACACGCCCCAAGCGCTGGCGCTGTTTCAGGCCAAGGCCAACGTACGCGTGCTCAAAATCCCGATGCCCCCGGGCGGCGCCAGTGCCTGGGAACAAGGCCGCAATACGCACGACATCAAGCGCGTGGGTTCCGGCTTACTGATTCAAACGGCGGACAACCATGAACTCAAGCTGGCCGATCTGAAGGTGGTGACGCGCCGACAGCCCACGCCGGAGCAATTGCAGGATCTGCTGTTTGCCTGGAAAGTGGCGCAATACGTCAAGAGCAACGCCATTGTGTTCTGTGCCAATGGCATGACCATGGGCGTGGGCGCCGGTCAGATGAGTCGCCTGGACTCGGCGCGCATTGCCAGCATCAAGGCTGAACATGCGGGCCTGTCACTCAAGGGCACGGCGGTGGCCAGTGACGCCTTCTTCCCGTTCCGTGATGGCCTGGATGTGGTGGTGGATGCGGGCGCCACTTGCGTGGCTCAGCCTGGTGGCTCCATGCGCGATCAGGAAGTGATTGACGCTGCCAATGAACGCGACGTGGCCATGGTGTTCACGGGTGTGCGTCACTTCCGTCACTGAGTCTCCGCCCCGTCATGGCGTGCAAGGACAGGTGTGTGACCAAGTTCCTTGCGATGACAGCTATCTCACAGCGACGCAAACACGGCGTCTGCAGCGGCGATGGTCGCCTGGATATCTTCAGCGCTGTGTGCTGAACTGACGAAGCCAGCCTCATACAACGCCGGAGCAATGTACACGCCACGGTCCAGGAGGCCGTGAAACAATTGATTGAAGCGCGGGCTGTCGCTCTTCATCACGCTGCTGTAGTTGCGTGGCAGTTCTGGCAGCAGGAAGAAGCCGAACATGCCCCCCTGGCAATCCGCGCTGAAGGGCACACCGTGCTTCTTGGCACTGGCTTTCAGTCCGTCCACCAGGTCATGGGTGCGTTGGGACAGCGCGTCCCAGAAACCGGGTTTGGCAATTTCTTTCAAGGTGGCCAGGCCACAGGCAGTGGCCACCGGGTTACCACTCAAGGTGCCGGCTTGATACACCGGGCCCAAGGGCGCCAGTTGCTCCATGATGGCGCGTGGTCCGCCAAACGCCGCCAGCGGCATGCCACCACCAATCACTTTGCCCAGCACGGTGATGTCCGGTTTGAAGCCAGGCAGCGCTTGTGCATAGAGGCTTTGTGCGCTGCCCAGGGCCACACGGAACCCGGTCATCACTTCGTCCAGCACCAACAGAGCGCCGTGCTGGGTGCACAGTTCGCGGCAACGCTTCATGAAGGCCACGTCGGAACGCACGAAGTTCATGTTACCGGCGATGGGTTCCATCATCAGACAGGCGATGTCTGCGCTGTGCAGCGTGAAGGCCTCCTCCAGTTGCGCCAGGTTGTTGTACTCCAGCACCAGGGTGTCTTGCACCACCTCGGCAGGCACGCCGGCGCTGGTGGGGTTGCCAAAGGTGGCCAGGCCAGAGCCGGCTTTCACCAGCAAGGCGTCAGCGTGACCGTGGTAGCAGCCTTCAAACTTGATCAGCTTGCGCCGACCGGTGGCACCACGGGCCAGCCGAATGGCGGTCATGGCTGCTTCGGTGCCCGAACTCACCAAGCGCACCATGTCCATGGAAGGCACATGTGAGAGGATGGCCTCGGCCAGTTCAATTTCACGCTCGGTGGGCGCGCCAAAGGAGAAGCCTTCCACGGCGGCACGTTGCACGGCCTCCAGAACCGCTGGATGACCATGGCCCAGGATCATCGGACCCCAGGAGCCGATGTAATCGATGTAGCGCTGGCCGTTGGCATCCCAGAAGTAAGGCCCTTGAGCTCGGCTGATGAAGCGAGGCGTGCCGCCCACAGCGCGAAAGGCGCGGACGGGCGAATTGACACCCCCAGGGATGACTTGGCGAGCACGGTCGAACAGGGATTGATTGAGATCAGTCATGGGCAATTAGCTCAGTGTTTGGTTTCGTGCCGAGGCAGTGAAAAATCTTCCGCGGTAGCAGGTGGCGATGCCTCGTCTGAGGACTCAGCATCTTCGTCTTGGGGGGCCCAGAACAGGCGGTCGGGGATGACGTGGCCCATGCCCGGGCGAAAGCCGCTGTCCAGGCTGTGGTCCAGGTAGGTCAGGGCTTCGGTGGTGGCCAGTTGCAGGTCGGTGCCTGCGGCCAACAGCCCCGCCAATGCGGCACTCAAGGTGTCACCCGCACCGGAGAAGACCGCGTCAAAGCGCTCCAGTCGTTCGGACAACAGCACGCTGTTGGGGGTGGCCAGGACGTTGTCCATGAATTGATCGGGCGTGCTGATGCCGGTCACCAGGGTGTAAGGCGCGCCTTTGTCTGCGGCCGCACGGGCAATGTCGCGCGCACTGGGGGGCTTCTCGCTGCTCCAGTCCGGCAGCAACCAGCGCCACAGCGTGTTGTGGTTACCCACCAGCAAGGTGGTTTGTGGCAGCATCAGTTCGCGAAAGGCGTCCAGGTAGTTGTCGATCTGCTCGTCTTCCCACCAGGACAGGTTGGGCATGTACGCCACTACGGGCACATCCCCGTAATCAGAGGCAATTTCTGCAATGGTGCTGAGGGTTTCCGGTGAGCCGCAAAAGCCCACTTTGATGACTTGCACGCTCAAGTCTTCCAGCACCGCACGGGCTTGTTCAGCCACGGTGTCTTCATCCAGGGCCACGTGATCGAAGATTTCCGCGGTGTCACGGATGTACACCCC
>VEQI01000107.1 GCA_018883305.1 Limnohabitans sp.
GTGGCGGGGCCGGTGGTGCGGTGGGCGCCGATATGGTGGCCAAAGCCAGGCCGGATGGCCATACGCTGCTGTTTGCCACTTCCACCTTCACCACGCATGCTGCCATCACGCCTCGCTTGCCCTACGATGTGTTGAAAGATTTTTCCCCCATCGCCATGATGGGACGTGGGCCGTTGCTGGTGGTGGCTTCACGCCAGCTAGGGGTGCGCACCTGGGCGGAGTGGCTGGCGCTGGGCAAGACCAAGCCCGAGGGGTTCAATTACTGTTCAGCCGGTGAGGGCAGCATCAACCATCTGGCGGGAGAGATGTTGCGCCAGAAAACCGGCCTGCCCATGACCCACGTGCCTTTCAAGGGCAGCGGCCCCGCCACGCTGGAGTTGCTGGCAGGACGGGTGGATGTGTTTGTGGCCACCGTGCCCACCATCCTGAACCACGTGAAGGAGGGTAAGTTATCCGTGCTGGCGGTGACGGGTGCCAAGCGATCAGCCCTGTTCCCCGAGGTGCCCACCATGGCCCAAGTGGGCGTGTCAGGCTTTGAGGTCACCACCTGGTGGGGCGTGCTGGCACCGGCCCGGACACCGCCCACCGTGGTGGAACGTCTCAACCGCGCCATCCAGGACGCTGCCGCCTCCGAGATGATTCAGGGGCGGTTGGCGCGAGAAGGGGCCGAGCCCCTGCAAACGACGCCCGCTGCGTTTGGCAAGGTGCTGGCACAGGAGCTGGAGAGCTGGCGCAGCATTGCAGCCAGTGCCCAGCTCAGCGCCCATTGAACAGGCTGATCACCACCGCGAGGGGGCATGTCACCTACGCGCTTCCCGGACTTTGTCCAAGTACCTGTTGAGAAGTACGCTTGCCGGTTGAGTCCATTGGACATCTCTGCTGTTTTTTTGATTGATTGAGTTCATTCCGTATGAAAATTGTTGTATTGCCCGGCGATGGCATCGGTCCCGAAACCATGGCAGTGACCGTGGAGGTCTTGCAGGCTGTCTCTCGCCGTTTTGAATTGAACCTGGACCTGGACCATGACATCACGGGCCATGAAAGCCTGCGGCGTCATGGCGCCACGGTGACGCCGGCCTTGCTTGAAAAGGTCAAGGCCGCCGATGGCCTGATGCTGGGGCCGGCCGCCACCTATGACTTCAAGGACGAGTCCAAGGGGGAAATCAACCCTTCCAAATTTTTCCGCAAAGCGCTGGATCTGTTTGCCAACATACGGCCCTCACGCACCTATGAAGGGCTGACCAACAAGGTGGGCGCGTTCGATCTGGTGGTGGTGCGTGAAAACACGGAAGGCTTTTATGCGGACCGCAACATCGCCTCTGGTGGCAGCGAGATGCTCATCACGCCGGATGTGGTGGTGTCACTGCGCCGTATCACGCGGGAATGTTGTGAACGCGTGGCGCGTTCGGCTTTTGAATTGGCCATGACGCGGCGCAAACACCTGAGCATCGTGCACAAGGCCAATGTGCTGAAACTGGGGGACGGCATGTTCATCGAGATGTGCCATGCCGTGGGGCGTGAATTTCCCGAGGTGCAGGTGGACGACTTCATCGTGGATGCCATGATGGCGCACGTGGTGCGCGCGCCTGATCGCTTTGATGTCATCGTCACCACCAACATGTTTGGCGACATTTTGTCCGACTTGACGGCCGAACTCTCTGGCAGTCTGGGACTGGGTGGTTCGCTCAATGCGGGCAAGCACCATGCGATGGGCCAGGCAGCCCACGGCTCGGCTCCTGACATTGCCGGCAAGGACATTGCCAACCCGTTCTCGCTCATCTTGTCAGCAGCGCAATTGCTGGCCTGGCACGGCACCCGCCGTGCATTGCCCCGTTTTGGCGAGGCCGCGCGTGCCATTGAGCTGGCGTGCGAACAGGCGGTGAAAGCGGGCGAAACCACACGCGATGTGGGTGGTCGGCTGGGCACCGCGGCCACGGGCCGCGCGCTGGTTCAACGGCTCTTGGCCGCCTGAGGCGTGGCTGGTTGAGCGCAACCCTGCACACCTGTATCAACCACAAGGAAAGAAGACATGAAGCGTTTTGAATCCCGGGTAGCCATTGTCACGGGCGCGGGTTGCGTGGGACCTGGCTGGGGCAATGGTCGAGCCATGGCCGTGCGCTTGGCCGAAGAGGGGGCTCGGGTGCTGGCCGTGGATCGGGACCCAGAGCGTCTGGAAGAAACGTTGGAGCGGGCGGGGGCGGCGCGCAGTGCCATCGAAGTCTTTGCCTGCGATGTCACCAGCGCTCAGAGCATTCGTCAAATGACGGAATTTGCGCTGGAGAAGTTCGGCACCATCGACATCCTCATTAACAATGTGGGCGGGTCTGCCGCGGGGGGGCCGATCGAGATGAGTGAAGAGGTGTGGGACACCCAGATCAACGTCAACCTCAAAAGCGTGTTCCTGACCTGCAAATATGTGTTGCCCACCATGGTGGCCAACCGACGTGGCGCAATCGTGAATGTGGCCTCTGCGTCCGGCTTGCGCTGGACGGGCAGCGCCCAGGTGGCCTATGCCGCTACCAAGGCGGGTGTGATTCAATTCTCCAAGGTGGTGGCCGTGCAGCATGCCAAGGATGGCATCCGGGTCAACACCGTGGTGCCCGGTCAGTTGCACACGCCCATGGTGGAGGTGCGACTGGCCAAGCAACGCGCCGGCGGGGACGTGGAGGCCTTGCTGGCCTCACGTGTCAAACGCATTCCGTTGGGCTTCATGGGAGATGGTCGAGACACCGCCAACGCGGCGCTGTTCCTGGCCAGCGATGAAGCGCGGTTCGTCACCGGCACGGAAATTGTGGTGGACGGCGGCATGACCGCCCGATGTGATTGAAAACATTCAGCAGGAGCTGCCAGATGAAAAAGAGAACTGCGTTGATGTTGGCTTCGGCCATGGTGTTGTCGTCAGCCGTGTGGGCGCAAGCCTCCAAGCCGGTGCGCATCATTGTGGCCTTCGCGGCGGGTGGGCCAGTGGACGCCATGGCACGCACCATTGCCGAGCCCTTGAGCCGCGCCCTGAATCGCACCGTGCTGGTGGAAAACCGTCCCGGTGCCAGCGGCGCCATTGGCGCGAATGAAGTGCTGCGCGCGGAACCGGATGGCTCCACCCTGTGGCTCACCAGCGTGGGCGCGGTGGCCATCAACCCGGCGTTGTATCCCAAGCTCTCTTACAACATGGCCCGTGATTTCGTGCCTGTGTCATTGGTGGCCAATAACGTCGAGCTGTTTGTGGCCGGCTCCAAGACCACCGCACGGGACGCGGCCGAGTTCATGGCCGAAGCACGGCAAAGCAAGAACTCGATGCCCATCGCTTCATCGGGCAAGGGCAGCATCCCGCATCTGGCGCTGTTGCAACTGGAGCAGTCCACCGGTGTGGACTTGCTGCATGTGCCCTACAACGGCATGGCACCGGCATTGACGGATCTGTTTGGTGGCCAGGTGGCCGGTGTGTTTGCCGATGTGCCTGCGGTGATGGGGCATGTGCGCAGTGGTCGTCTCAAGGCGCTGGGCATTGCCTCCAAAACGCGCCATCCCTTGTTGACGGAAGTGAAGACCTTTGAGGAGCAAGGCTTCAAGGCCGTGGACACCAACAACTGGTATGGCTTGTTTGCCTCCGCCAAGACGCCTGCGGAGGTGATCCGCTCACTCAACCGTGCGGTGCAGACCGCCGTGGCGGATCCGGTGGCCAACGCCAAGATCACTCAGTCGGGCGCGGAGCCCAAGGCGTCCACGCCTGAGGAATTGGGGGCCATACTCAAGGCCGACACCGACAAATGGGCGCAGCTGATCCGTGCACGCAACATCACGGGAGATGAATGATGGCGGCAGGCAATCGTTGGCAATGTCTGGTGGCCGCGCAAGATTTTCCCTGGATGGCATCCAGCTGTGCGGGCATGGATGTTCAATGGTGGCGGTCCATGGATGGCCACACCTTCAGGGGCTACCGTCCCGCAGCGGATACGGCGGCCGTGTTTCCTTGGATCGCCCTGACGCCGCTGATCTCTTTTGAAGGCGCCAGCCACGGCGAGGTGGCGCAGTACCACTACGTGGTGGAAACCGATGTGCCCGACGCTGCCCTGGCCGACTTCAACGCCTGGTACGAAACCGAGCACATGCCAGGATTGGCCCGGGTGCCAGGCACTATTCGCGCCAGTCGCTACGTGCGGACCGTGGGCAGCCCGCGTTTTGTGGCGTGTTACGACTTGGTGACGCCAGCTGCGATGGAGCGTGAGGAATGGCTGGCGGTGCGTCATACAGATTGGAGCTCACGGGTACGCCCGCAGTTTCGCAACACTTTCAGAACGCTGTATCAGCGGCACGATGTCACTGCCGCGTGAGCGCGTGGCACGTTTGCTCTGTTTAACTCAAGGCCCTACATGACTGACGCATCACGTGACCAGGTGGTCCAGACCTATCTTCATCAACCTTCCCAGCCACGCCTGGTGTTGCCCGCCAAGGCGTGCGACAGCCATGTCCATGTGTTCGGCCCGCGCGACCGTTTTCCGTATGCGCCAGAGCGCCGCAATACGCCAGCAGAGGCACCCAAGGAGACCCTGTTTGCCTTGCACAAGAAGATGGGCATCTCTCGTTGCGTGATCGTGCAGTCTGTCACCCATGGCGAAGACAACCGGGTGGTGGAAGATGCCATCGATGCCGGTGGTGGCAACTACCTGGGGGTGGCGTTGGTGCCCATCGATGTGAGTCGGCAGGAACTCCAACGCTTGGCCTCACGCGGCTTTCGCGCGGTGCGCTTCCACTTCATGAAGCACATCTCAGGGGGCTCGGATGTGGCGCAAGTGCTCAAGCTCACCCCGGTGCTGGCCGAGGTGGGCATGCATCTGCAAGTGCATTTTGAAAGCGAGCTGGTGCATACCGTCGGCCAGCAACTGTTGAACAGCGCCGTGCCCGTGGTGATTGATCACATGGGACGCGTGGATGCCAACCTGGGGGAAGATCATGCCGACTTCCAAGCCCTGATGCGCCTGCTGGATCACCCGAATGTTCACGTCAAAGTCAGTGGCATTGATCGCATCGAGGCCACGGCCAGAGCGGGCAGTGGCTATCCGCTGGGCGTGCGCCTGGCTCGCCAGCTGGTGGCGCGTTTCCCCCAGCAATGTGTGTGGGGACTGGATTGGCCTCACCCCAACCACACCCACATTCCTGACGATGGTGAACTGGTGGACGCCTTGTCGCAGATTGCGCCCACGCCAGCCGAGTTGGAACGCCTCTTGGTGACCAATCCGCAAGCCCTGTACCGTTTTGAAACCTGAACGTATGACCATGCAAATCTCTGAGCCTCTTCGTCGCCGCACCCTGTTGGGGCATGGGGTCGGTGCGCTGGCAGCGGCATGGCCTTGGGGGGCAGTGCAGGCGGCCAACTTCCCTTCACGGGTGGTGCGTGTGGTCGTGCCCTTTTCCAGTGGCGGTGGCACCGAGGTCATCGGTCGACCTCTGGTGCAGGCCATGGCCGACATCTTGGGCCAGTCGCTGATCATCGACAACAAGCCCGGGGCGGGCACGGTGATCGGTTCGGACCTGGTGGCCAAGTCCCCGCCAGACGGGCATACCCTGCTCATGACCACCAACGCGCTGGCCATCAATGCCTCCTTGATGCCCAAGCTGCCCTATGACACCATGAAAGACTTGCCGCCCGTGGGGCGCATCTGCAATGGCCCCAACATCATTGCGGTGCGCGCGGACAGTCCGATCAAGTCGGTGGCTGACCTCATCAAACTGGCGCAAGACAAGCCGGGGCGTCTGAGTTATGCCTCGTCGGGCAATGGCTCGGCAGTGCATCTGGCCGCAGAATTGTTCAAGATCATGGCCAAGGTGCAGATCCAGCACATTCCTTATCGAGGCGCAGGCCCAGCCTATACCGATTTGTTGGGTGGGCAGGTGGACATGCTGTTTGCCACGGCCGGTGGTGCACACAAATATGTCAAGTCGGGACAGATGCGCGCCATTGCGCTCACGTCACCGCAGCGCGTGGAGGCCTATGCGGGCATTCCTACGGTGGCAGAAACCTTGCCCGGCTATGCCGCCGAGGTATGGTATGGGATGTTCGCATCCAAAGGGACGCCCACCGCGTTCATTGAACGTCTGAACCAGGCGCTCAGGCAAGCGGCTTCACACCCGTCTTACCAAACGGCACTGTTGAAAGACGGATTGACCATGACCGTGAACACGCCGCAAGAGATGGTGGAGTTCATGAAAGAAGACATCGAGCGTTGGCGCAAGGTGGTGGTGACAGCTGGCATCACCACGGATTAAACACAGGGAGATCAGCACATGAGTTCAGGACGTTTGCAGGGCAAGGTGGCCATCATCGTGGGGGCGGGGCAGCAACCGGGGGAGTCCGTGGGAAATGGGCGAGCCACCGCGGAGCGCTTTGCGCAAGAAGGGGCCAGCCTGTTGTTGGTGGACATTCAAGCGGATTGGCTGGCTGACACCGTGAAGGCGGTGCAAGCCTATGGGCATCCGGTGGCCAGTTTGGTGGCGGACATCACCCAGGAGGCTGCTTGTGAGTCCATCATGACCACCTGCATCGAACGCTTTGGACGCATTGATATTCTTCACAACAACGTGGGCGCCTCCAAAGGCGACCGCAAAACGGCCGACTTGCCCATGGACATGTGGGACCGGATCATGGGGATGAATTTGCGTGGCATGTTCATGACCTGCAAGCATGCCTTGCCACACATGGTGCGCCAGAAGTCCGGCTGCATCATCAACATTTCCTCCACGGCATCCATGGCGGCCCGGCCCACGGTGACGTACAAGACCTCCAAGGCGGGTGTGAACGCACTCACGCAGCACATCGCGGTGGAGAACGCACCGCACGGCATTCGCGCCAATGCCATCTTGCCGGGCCTGATCGACACGCCCATGGCCATCAACCGCCGCGCCCAAGAGCGTGGCGTGGACGCCAGCGTGATCCGCGCGGAACGCAATGCCCTGATCCCCATGGGGTTCATGGGCAGTGCCTGGGATGTGGCCAATGCCGCGGTGTTCCTGGCCTCGGACGAGGCCAGGTATATTTCCGGTGTGTTGCTGCCCGTGGATGGTGCCCTGCTGCAAAAGCGTGGCTGACTTTGTGCCCCATGGCGGTTTGTCACCAGGAGTGTCCTCATGACCCATGCTTCCTCGCTTGTCAGTGGCGTGCGCAGTGTTGCCTTGAACGTGCCCGACCTGGCCCAGGCCGAGGCCTTCTTCACCGGCACCTGGCACCTGAGCGTGGCGGCGCGCACCGACAACGCGCTGTATTTGCGTGGCACGGGCGCAGATCATCATCTGCTGGCCTTGCATCAGGCCGAAGGCGCGGCGCAGATTCGCTGCGTCACCTTGCGGGCCCGCTCACGAGCGGCGCTGGACCAGGTGGCTGATCGGGCTCAGCAGCATGGCGGGCATGTGGTGCAGGCCGTGGCGCCGGTCACAGAGCCAGGCGGCGGTACGGCCGTGTCGATTGGGGATGCGGATGGCCGCGTGTTCCAGTTGGTCTGGGGCGACGAACAGCACACCGATGCATGCGAGGTGCCGGATCGTCCCGTTCGCCTGGCCCATGCCGTGCTCAATAGCCACGATGTGGAGACCACGCGTCGTTTTCTGGAGCAGGTGCTGGACTTCAGTCTGGCGGATCGTACGCGCATCATGGCTTTCATGCGCTGCAACGATGACCACCACAGCCTGGCGCTGGGCGATACCGACAACGATGCGCTCAACCACATCGCGTTTCTCATGCCGGACCTGGAGTCCGTGATGCGTGGCGGTGGCCGCATGAAAGATGCGGGGTACTCGATTGAATGGGGGCCGGGTCGACATGGGCCAGGCAACAATGCGTTCAACTATTTCATCGGCCCCTTCGAGGTGGTCATTGAGTACACCGCAGAGGTAGAGCAGGTGGACGACAGCTATCAGGCGGGGCAACCCTCCGACTGGACCTGGCCGCCGGGCAGGGTGGACCAGTGGGGCATTTCCGCACCGCCCAGTGATCGCTTGAAGGCGGCGCAGCGAGCGGTCCGGTTTGTCGCTTGACCCGATGTCATGGCACCAGCAACAACATGAGCAACGTTGCGCAGACTGAATACGACGTGGCCATCGTGGGCTTCGGGCCTGCAGGTGCCGTGGCCGCGGGCCTGCTGGGTGCACGGGGTATCCGCACCTTTGTGTGTGACCGCCTGCGCGAGGTGTATGACAAGCCGCGCGCCATTGCACTGGACCACGAAATGTTGCGCCTGTTTCAGCAGATGGGCGTGCTTGCGCAACTGGAGCCCTTCATCGAGCCCTTCACCGATTCAGTCTACTACGGTGTAGAGGGGCAGGTCATCAAACGCATGTCCACGGTGGCGCCTCCGTATCCGCTGGGACATTTGCCATCCGTGGTGTTCACGCAGCCGCCGGTGGAGCGCGTTTTGCGTGCCCACGCGAAATCATTTTCATCGGTGACTGTGGCCCTGGGCCGCACGATGCAGCATCTGCATCAAGACACCGACGGTGTCACACTGACCTTGTCCGATGACGCGGGGCTGACCTCGAGTGTTCGTGCCCGGTACGTGATCGGTTGTGATGGTGCCTCCAGCACGGTGCGTACGCAAATGGGCATCACGCTCAAAGACCTGGCGTTTGACGAGCCTTGGCTGGTGGTGGATGTGCTGGTCAACCGCCACGGCTTGGCGAAGTTGCCCACCACCAGCGTGCAGTATTGCAAGCCCGAACGTCCCAGCACGTATTTGATTTGTCCCGGCTCACATCGGCGCTGGGAAATCGCCATCAACCCCGGCGAGGACCCCGCGCAAGTGGCCACGCCTGAAGGCACTTGGAAACTGCTGGCGCCTTGGATCACACCGCAAGATGCCAAGCTGTGGCGCCAAGCCAGTTATCGCTTTCATGCGCTGGTGGCTGACACCTGGCGTCAGGGCCGGGTATTCATCGCGGGCGATGCCGCCCATCAACAACCCCCCTTTCTGGGACAAGGCATGTGTCAGGGACTGCGTGATGTGGCGAATCTGTGTTGGAAGCTGCAGGCGGTGCTGCAAGCCGGCGCCCCTGAACGGTTGCTGGATACCTACGGCGCGGAACGGCAGGGGCATGTGACCGAGCTGACCACCCGCATCAAAGGCATTGGAAAGATTGTGGGTGAGCGTGATCCAGCGCGTGCGCGTGAACGTGATGCCCACTTGCTGGAAGCATGCGCGGGCGTGGTGCGTCCCACCCCCAGACAGGATGTGCAGCCGGCGCTGACCTCGGGCCTGTTGTCCGCTGAGGTGAGTACAGCGCGGGGTACCCTGTTCCCTCAACCCTGGTTGAAGCAAGGCCGGCGACCCCCTGTGCGCATGGATGATG
>VEQI01000436.1 GCA_018883305.1 Limnohabitans sp.
ATCGTCGTCTCCTTGGTCGTGGTTGATGCAGTGGTCAAAGGGGCCTACCGACAGCTTAGCTCAGCCAGCGTTTACGGCGGCGGTAGTGCTTGATCTGGTTGAAGTCACGCCCTTCGGCGCCACCCAGATAGAACTCCTGGATATCCGGGTTTTGCTTCATGGCGTCAGACGTATCGTGCATGACAATACGCCCGTTTTCAATCAGGTAACCGTGCGACACCACTTCCAGCGCGGCAATGGCGTTTTGCTCCACCAGCAGAACCGACAGGCCTTCACTCTGGTTGATACGCCGCACAATGTCAAAAATTTCGGCCACCAAGAATGGCGCCAAACCCAGGCTGGGCTCATCGAGCATGAGCAGTTTGGGCTGCGTCATCAACGCGCGTCCAATAGCCAGCATCTGCTGCTCACCCCCAGAGAGGTACCCGGACTCCGCATCCCGGCGCTGGGCCAAACGTGAAAAATAGGTATAGACCATGTCGCGGTTTCGCAGCATCTCGGCACGGCTGCCACCACGGATGGCCGATGCAGCCACCAGGTTTTCATCTGGCGTCAGGTGCTCAAACACCCGCCGCCCTTCCAGCACTTGCACAATGCCCAGGCGCACGCGCTCCTGAGGCGTGAGTGCATCGATGTTCTGGCCCATGAAATGGATTTCACCGCGGGTCACTTCACCACGCTCGGCCTTGAGCAGGCCGCTGATGGACTTGAGCAAGGTGCTCTTGCCCGCGCCATTGGCACCCAGCAGCGCCACCATGCCGCCAGGCGGCACGTCCAGCGATGCGCCCTTGATGGCGAGTGCCACATGATCGTAGATGACCTCGACGTTGTTGACGGTCAGCACGTTGGGGGTGGTTGCGGAAGATGTGGTCATGCCGGGCCCCTCATTTGCGCGAGTAGCCGAACGGCCACAGCATCAGGTAGTTGCGCACATTGGCGTACAGCTTGCCCAGTCCCATGGGTTCCACGATGAGGAACAGCATGATCAGCGCGCCGTAAATGACGTGGGGAATGTGCGCCAGCGTTTCATCGCCCACGGCAACCCCCATGAATTTGGCCCCCCAGGCGATGAAATGGTTGATCTGACTGGGCATGAGCAGAATGAAGGCTGCCCCAAACCAGCTGCCGATGATGCTGCCCAGACCGCCCACGATCACCATGGCCAACAGCTCGATGGACACGTTGATGGAGAACTGCTCAGGCGTGACCGCGTGGTAGAAGGTGAAGATCAGCATGGCACCACTCACCCCGCCAATGAAGGATGAAGTGGCAAACGCCACCAGCTTGTAATAAAAACTCTGCACGCCAATCACCGCGGCGGCAAAGTCTTTTTCACGCACGGCCACCAGGGCGCGGCCCAGTGCGGTGCGCTTGAGATTGAGCATGAACAGCGTGACAAATAGACACCAGGCCAGCGCCACGTAATACAAGGCCGCCTCCGAGGTGATGCTCTGCCCCAGCAACGTCATGGCGGGGGCCTGCAAGGTGGCGGAGACACCGCCACTGATGGCCGGCACGTGTGCAATCACCCAGTCCATGATGAACTGCAGCGCCAGCGTGCTGAGCGCCAGGTACAAGCCCTTGACGCGCAAGGCAGCAAAGGCAAACACCACACCAATCAGGGTGGCCATGCCACCGGCCAACAACACCGAGATTTCCCAGGGAATGCCATGGCGTACGCCGTGCACCGCCGTGTAGGCGCCAATGCCCATCACCGCGGCATAGCCAAAGTGAAACTGCCCGGCCCAGCCCAAAATCAGATTAAGACCCAAGGTGGCCGAGGTCCACACCAACCAAGGAACCAGATAACTGCTGAGCGCCAGCGAACTGACCAGCAAGGGCGCCAGCAAGAAAAACACCAGCAAGGCGCCAATCATGAAACGATCAGCAGGGATCGGGAACAACCCCCGATCAGCGGCATAGTGGGTATGAAAGACACCCGCCTGACGAAACAGCATGGTTCAGAGCCTCTCGATATCGTGACGGCCAAACAGACCGTGCGGACGGATCATGATGGTGACAATGAGGGCCACCGCAATCACCAATTCGCGACTGCCTCCGCCCAGGATGGGGTCCAGCACACCCGAAGCGACGCTCTCAATCGCCCCCAACACCAGCCCTGCCAGAATGGCGCCGCCCAGAC
>VEQI01000108.1 GCA_018883305.1 Limnohabitans sp.
GTTTTCGAAAGACGGTTATGATAACTCCGAAGCCGGTATTACGAATATCGCAGAGAGTAAAGCATTGGCAGATACGGCTGACTTTGTGTTTGGTTTGATTTCTACAAAGGAACTTGAAGATCTTTCGCAGTTGCTTGTCAAACAAATGAAGAATCGCCTCGGTTCGGTGAACATTATGAACAAGTGTGTGATTGGTACAGACAGGGCTAAGATGAAGTTCTTTGACACGAACATCGCGGCATCTGCCAATACATTGATCGTAAAAGCCCAACCAACATCCAAACAACCTCCAAGCAGCACATCAACAGGGGGTGGGGATGACTATCAGTCTGTCATAACCTGAAAGGACAGCACATGAGCAACGCTCAAACCCCGTTTTCAACCTTGCAGCGCCGCACCGCCGATGAGGTCGCCGCAATCAAGCGGCACACATCCAAGATTGAACGCCATCTTGACCTGCGCGACTTCATCCTGAGCAAGACCCAGTTTCCATCTCGCACCCTCGACGAGAAAGTCCTGAGCGCATTTCAGGAAATGTCGGAGAGCTGCCGTCAACGATCCGGTCAAATCCCGCTGGGCAACTGGATGCCGCTGTCCGTACTGTCCCGCGACTTGAATGTGACCTCGGGCGCTGGGATGTTGACAGGCAAGTTGTCAGCGAACCCGACAAATAGCCTGCTGCCGCACTCCGCAGTGGTCAATGGTGGCGCAATGGTTATTTCTGGCCTGAGTGGTCAGACCTATGGCCTCAGCGTTGTTGATCCCAATCTTGATGTGTCCAATGGTTGGATTCCCGAAGGTGCGCCCGCGCCAGCTGCTGAGCCCCAGTTTGAGAATTCGGTTCTACAGCCTCATCGCCTGACGGTCTCTGTCACGATTTCCCGCAAACTGCTGCATAACGCATCCGTTGATGTTGATGCACTGGTGCGCCGTGAATTGGTCTCGCGTTTTTCATATGCGATTGATGCGGCCGCAGTGAATGGCACAGGGAGCGATCAGCCGCTGGGAATTTTGCGTCATCCCGATCTGGACATCATCTCCGCTGGGGCCAATGGCGCTGCACCAGCGTATCAGCACCTGCTGGAGCTGGAGCACAACGTTCTTTCTCGCAGCGGTGGCGACAGCCTCTCTCCGACCTACGTCATGAGCCCCAAGCTCACCAAGAAGCTGCGCGGCACTCCCCGTGTTTCTGGTGGTGACAGGATCATCATGGAAGGCAAAGACCTGCTGGGCTACCAAGTGCGCACAGCGCCCAACATGCCCGACAACCTGGTCAAAGGCACCTCGGGCGCGGCGTGTTCGGCTTTGCTGTTTGGAGACCTGTCGGAAGTCGTTATTGGTTTCTGGGGACCCGCTGCCGTTGACTTCATCGTTGACGATTACACCCTCCGCAAGGACAACAAAATCAAAATCGTTGCGCATGCGGATGTGGGCATTCAGGCCCGCAGAATCGGAGCGTTTTCGGCATACAAGGACCTGCTGGCAAGCTGAGGACCACATGAAGAAGCGCGGCCCCAATCGTAAAGTTTGGAACCCGAACTTCAACCCAGTGCGGAGCGCTGTCTTCGCACTGAGGTTCACAGGAAACAAGACCATCATTCAGCTCCAAAACTATTCAGCACTGCAAGAGCTGAAGACTGGTCGGGTCTCCATTGACAATTTTCAGGTGTTGGTCGGATTGGTTGGCACGTCTAAGAGGCTTGCCAAAGCTGGAATCGGTCCGGAAGTTCTTGAGGCCTGCGAATTGGCTCAAAAGGCCATGGGCGCAATAGAGGCCGCAAAAGGGGTTGCAACCGAAGAGCAGATTCAATCAGTCGTTGAGGTGTTTGATTGGCACCAGGCCCAGCTTGAGGCCGCATCTCAAACGGAATACGCCGCAGCTTGCTCCCCGTATTGCGAACTGATCCCAGATTAGAAGTTGGGTGGGCACTTTGGCCGCATTTCGATGCGGTTTTTTTTGCTCTGTTGATGGTGTTTTTTGGTGTACATTAGCGGACGGTGGTGTCCGCGATTGGCCTGTTAATCCGTAGGTCCCTGGTTCGAGCCCAGGTCGGGGAGCCAAAACATCAAGCGTAGCGAGGTCCATCCTTGCTACGCTTTTTTTTGTGCTTGCCCATCTCTACGCAAGCGTCTTGCGGCCGTTGAGCACCACGCGCAGCAGTCACTTAAGCGAACACCATCCATAGCCCCTGCGTGTAGGCTCCTGCCCATCGCTACCCCAGGAGTTGACATGACTTCATTGATGAGATGGTGGATGCCGCTGGCCCTCAGCCTGGGCGCATTCAGTGGCACGCTGCCCGCATTCGCCCAGTCACGCTTTCCCGATCACCCCATCCGATTTGTGGTGCCATTCCCACCCGGTGGCGGCAACGACATTCTGGCCCGTGCCATCGCACCCAAAATGGGCGAGTTTCTGGGGCAACCCGTGGTGATTGACAACAAAGCGGGCGCGGGCGGCAATATCGGCACCGACCTGGTCGCCAAGAGCCCTCCTGATGGCTACACCATCGTGATTGCCTCCAACCAGATCACCATCAATCCCTGGCTCTACAGCAAGCTGCCATTCGACATCGAGCGTGACTTCACCCCAGTGGCTCAGGCGGCCTCCGTGCCCATGGTGCTGGTGGTGCACCCGTCTGTCGCGGCCAACAATTTACGCGAGTTCATTGCGCTGGTGAAAGCGCAGCCCGACAAGTTCAATCACAGCACCCCTGGTGACGGAACCCCTCAACACATTGCCTTTGAAGTCTTCAACCACGCGGCAGGCATCAAGGTCACGCATGTGCCTTACAAGGGCACGGGTCCGGCCATTGCCGACTTGCTGGCCGGTCAGGTGCAAGCCGCCATCGGTACCATGGCATCGCTGGAACAACATGTGAAAGCTGGCAAGTTGCGTGCTCTGGGCGTCACCACCCCCAAGCGCTCACAGACCTTGCCTCAAGTGCCCACCCTGGCTGAAGCAGGCCTGCCGGGTTTCGAAGTGCCCTTGTGGTATTCCATCCTGGCACCCGCCAATACACCCAAGGAGGTGGTCAACCGGCTGTCCTCGGACATTGCCAAGTCCCTGGCCACGCCCGAGATTCGCGATCGCCTGACGGGTCAAGGCTTTGAGGTGAATTACCTCAACGCGGAGCAGATGAATGATTTGATCAAGCGCGACATGCTGCGTTGGCAAAAGTCCATCCGCGACATTGGCCTCAAGATGGATTGATCCCGACGAAAGCGTTCATGATGCATTCAGCCAAGCCTTCACTCAACGACACTCTCCAAGGCATCACGGTACTGGATTTTTCACAAGTGGGTGCAGGCCCCACGGCAGGCATGCTGCTGGGCGACCTGGGTGCCGACGTGATCAAGATCGAATCTCTCGCGGGCGACATTGGACGCAAGCTGGGACCGCCTTGGCAACACGGTGAATCGGTGGTCTCCATGAGTTTCAACCGCAACAAGCGTTCGCTCGCCATTGACCTCAAGCGGCCGCAGGCTCAGGCCCTGGTGCAACGCATGGCGCAATCGGCCGATGTGGTGCTGGAGAGTTTTCGTCCTGGCGTGATGGACCGACTGGGGTTGGGCTATGAGGCTTTGTCCGCACAGCACCCCTCGCTCATCTATTGCTCGGTCTCGGCCTACGGACAGACCGGTCCCTGGGCAGACAAACCGGGCGTGGATGGTATTGTGCAAGCCGTGTCGGGCTTGATGAGCAACATTGGCAACGAGGACTCCCCGCCCATGAAGGTCCTGGTGCCTGCGGCTGACATGGTCACGGGTTACCTGGCGACCTTGTCGATCGTTGCGGCCCTGCATCAGCGTGACCGCGCAGGACCCCATCAGGGCAAGGGTCAGCACTTGGACATGAGCCTGTTCAACAGTGCCGTCATGTTGCAGCAATCCGCCCTCGCCTCTTATTTGAGCAATGGAGAGTTGCCTGCGCGCACCGGCACGGCGGCGCCCTATTCCGCTCCCAATGAAGCCTACCCCACGCAAAACGGCTGGATCATGATTGCGGCCTATCATGAAGATCGTTGGCGAGCTTTATGCCAGGTGCTGGGCGATCCCGGCCTGGCCGATGATCCGCGCTTTGCCACCAATCCACAACGTGTGGCCAACCGTCATGCACTGATGCATGTACTCAGCCAGCATCTAGCCCATCAGACCAGCGAGACCTGGCAAGCCCGGTTCGAAGCGGCAGACATCATTTGCGGCACCATCGCCAACTATCACCAGTTGATGGCCTCACCACAGGTGGCGCACAACGGCATTGTGGTGGACACCCACAATCCCATTGCGGGTCTGGTGCGCATGCCAGGTCTGGCCGTCGGCGACCGGGACGCGCAATCACGCGTCCGCCACGGCCCCCCGGCGCTGGGGCAGCACTCGCTGGACATTTTGCGTCAATTCGGACTGAGCGAGGCTGAATGCCAGTCGCTGATGTCCGAAGGCGTCATTGCACAACTCAAGGAATCTTAATGAGCTTTACCGCCTTGCGTCTGTTTCAGGAAAATGGCCAGCGCGTCAGTCGATACGTGGATCAATCCCTGGATGATCTGGATGCGGGTGACGTGGTGATCGAGTCTCACTACGCAGCCGTCAACTACAAGGATGCCCGCGCGGTCAGTGGGGTGGGCAACGTGATCAAGCGCTTCCCGTGTGTGCCCGGCATTGAAGTCTCCGGCACGGTACTCTCCTCCACCAGTGATCGCTTCACCAAGGGCCAGGCGGTGACCGTCCAGGGTGGCCAATTGTTTGGCATTCGTCATGATGGCGCGTTCAGCCAGTGTGTGCGTGTTCCGGCCGAGTGGGTGGCCCCCATTCCCGAAGGCTTTGATGCCAGAGATGTGGTGGCGTTAGGCATTGGTGCTTACACCTCCGCCGTGGCGGTGGAGGAGTTGGAACGCCGCGGCGTCAAGCCGCAAGATGGTCCGATTGCGGTGACGGGGGCCACGGGTGGTTGTTCTTCCTTTGCCATCGACATGCTGGCCGGTTTGGGCTACACCGTGGTGGCCAGCACAGGCAAGACCACGGCCCACGACTATTTGCGCCGCATCGGCGCCAGTGAAGTGGTGGGACGTGATGGTCTGTGTTCGGGTGACAAACCGCTGGAAGAGCAGCGGTGGGCTGGCGCCATTGACGCCGTGGGCGGTGCACCGTTAGATCAGGTATTGCGCAGCATGAAGAAACGCGGGGTGGTGTGTTCTTTTGGAAATGCCGCTGGAGAAAAAGTGGAGACCTCCATCTACCCATTCATTCTGCGCTCGGTGACGCTGGCCGGCATCAATGCCAACCATCCGGTCGCCACGCGCGGCACGGCCTGGACACGCATGGCCAAAGGTGGCGATTTGCGTCCACGTCACCTGGACAGCATTTGTTTTGACATCGCCTTTCGCGACCTCAAGACGTATTGCGACCAGGTGATCTCCAGCGGCATTCAGGGGCGCGCTGTCGTCAATTTCTAACGCTCAAAGTGCACCCAATAGACTGCTCACCTTGGGCGAGCCCACACCGGTCACCAGATCAAAACCGGTCATCGGATCACAGCTGGCGTATGCGCACACCCGACCGCTGGTTTCCGAGGTGGTGGTGATATCCCAGAAACTGCTGGACAAGGTATTCAGGTAGAAGCGGGCCAGGACATCGCTGCTTTTCACCACGTTGCCCTTGCGTGCGTTGTTGATCGCCAGAATGCCTGCCCATTGAGGTGCCGCCAACGAGGTGCCGCCCGCAATGATCCATCGCCCCACGCCCAATGCGTTGGTGAAATACACATACTGTCCCGAACGTGGATCGGCGTTGAATGCCACATCCGGCACGGTTCTGGAAGTCAGCGCATTGCTGCCCCAGGCCACCCCGCTCTGGTAAGTGGGCAACGCCAGATAGGCACTGACACCACCACCAGATCCGGCCCAACCGGTCTCGGTCCGGTTGGTGCCGTCCCACGCCAACGTGGTTCCTCCGACCGCCACCACACGTGTGGAGACGGCCGGCCAGTTGACCTGCGTACCGTTATCACCCGAGGCAGCTACATACGACATGCCAGCCGTGGTAAAAAGCGCCTCCTGGTCTGACACCCAAGCCCCTTCCTGCACCGCAAAACTCATGTTGACCACCCCTGGCCCCATCTTGTTGGCCAATTTGATGGCGCCCACCATGCTGGCCAGTGAACTGTCCGCCGCCTCGATCAGGACGATAGTGGCATGTGGGGCCGTGGCGTGTACCCACGACACATCCAGGGTGGCTTCCATGGCCCAGCTGGCGTCATAGTTGGGCGCGGTGTCGGTCAGGTTGCCATCCGCAGTGGCATAAGCCACCTTCAACTGACAAGCGGTGTTGGAATTGACCAGCGGCAACGTGGTGCTGGCTGGCACGCTGGTGGACGTGCAGGTTGGCAAATTGAAACGGGTGATGAACTGTTGCAAATCGGATTGCACGCGAGGTGCATGAAAAGCACTGATGATGTAGACCGTCTGGCCCGCCCCCAGATCGGCCGTGGCCGAGGTGGGCATCGTGGGCATGGTGTAGAGCGAACGAATGTCGTCCGGCTTGTAGGCCGTGTTGGTATAGGTCACACCACCGATGGGCGCACTGCGAAACCCTTTGCCCTCATTCCAGTTCCAGCGCTGGCGTCCACGGATGTCGCGGTGACGATGGTCCATGACTAGACTGGTGCCATCATTTTCCAGTTTGTTCAGATCGTCCGGGTTCATGGCGGACGTGTCAGCGTCGAGTACGCGATTGTTGATGTTGTACATCTTGCGCCCCACGATCGGTGGCGTGGTGTCCGTGGTGGGCGAGAGGAAATACGCGGGTGTGACAGTTGCCACGGGCAGTGTGCTGCCACCCCCGCCAAGCGAGGCTGCGCCGGAGCCCGCTCCTCCGCAAGCAACCAGACCGGCCGCACTGATGAGGCTGATCAGCCACGGGAGAGATGAACGAAAAGTCATGGAGATGTGCTGGTTCATATCAATCCTTGGGGACCGGTGAAGTCAAGGGTTGGACGAATCGTAACACATCAAATGGGAAATTTTAACATTTATAAATGACTGGATTAGAATCTTGACATGGCCCGAAAACTCACGCCCGTCAAGGATGCAGGCAAACCCCGTCGCGGGGTCTCCGCTGAACCACAGGATGTGCTGGCAGCAATGTCAGAGGTCATGCAACCCCTGGTTGAATTGCTGCTGAACAGCGGCATTGATTACCCGCATTTCGCCAGCCACCTCAAACCATTGTTCATCGAGCAGGCAAGGCGTGAACTTGCACGCATGCAACTCACACCCACGGATTCTTCTTTGAGTGTGCTCAGCGGCGTACATCGCAAAGATGTGAAAAGCTGGCGTGAGAACAACTTGAGCAACACCAAGCCTCGCCCCATCTCCATCAGTGCCCAAGTGTTTGCCGCCTGGGTTCAGCACCCAAGCTATCGGGATCGGAAAAAACAACCCAAGCCGTTAAACCGCACCGGTCATGCCCCCTCGTTTGAGACATTGGTGCGACTGATCACCCAAGACATTCACCCCTTCACCGTGCTGCAAGATCTAATCCGGCTGGATCTGGTGCGCGTGGAGATTCAGCGTGGCAAGGAAGTGGTGGTGCCCTACCTGGCCGGCTTTGTGCCACCGGCAGGATCGCAAGAAGCCTTGCAACTCATGGCCAATCACGTGGCTGACCATGCCAAAACCGCGGTCGCCAACCTGCTGGGTGAAGCTCCCGCGCTTGAACAAAGCGTGTATGCCGCTGGCATCACCACGCAATCTGCACAACGACTGGGGGCCTTGTCACGTGAATGGTGGGAGGACATGCGGGCCGCCCTGATTCAGGAAGCCTCGCGTTTGTATGAGCAAGACAAACATTTGCCGCAAGCAGACCAGCGTGTGCGCATCGGCAGTTACTTTCATGCCGAAACGCTGCCGCTCACCAGCCAGGACACGTCCACCTCATGAGCTTGCAGCGCCTGCTTTTGCTGACCTGGCTATGCCTGTTGAATGCCTGCGGGGGCTCCAGCGCAGTCTTCAAGGCACCGTCACCAGCGTCATCGATGCCCGACATTTTCAAGTGCGTGGCGTGACCGTCAACGCCTCCATTGCCAACCTCACACTGCCCACAGGCATGACGTCGCTGTCGCAAGGCACAATCGTCAGCGTCTTGGGGACATTGGATGAGTCGGGGAACATGATGGCCACGCAAGTCGTCGCCACCTTGACGCCTGCGGATGGCAAAGTGGTGGAGTTCGTCGGGCTGGCCAGCCAATATGATGCCGCCCTTCAAACGTTTATGTTGTCAACCCAGCGGGCGGGTCAATCACTCAACCTGCGAGCCACGCTGGGGCCGCAAGTCAGTTACAAGAATGGCACCTTGTCCAGACTCAGTTCGTCAGGCGCTGGCGGTGTCACCGTTCGAGTGGAGGGCAAGTGGTCCAACTCGGGCACGCTCAGTGTTTACAGCATCCAATTCATTCCCCCCAAACCTGAAGCAGCCAATGGCACACAACCGGTCTTGATTCAGGGGCTTATCGGCGATCTGGTCGCCAACACCAGTGTCACCATCAACGGCATGACATTGCGACTCTCGGACACCAGCACCCTGGAGCTGGGCGAAAAGGTGGATGTCTGGCTTTACCCAAACAGCCAGGGCGGCGAAGCAGGACACATCGAACACGCGGATTGATGTGACATCCACAAGGGCTATCATGCAAGCAGATATGCCCTACTTTTCTGTCACCGTGCCCGCCAGCATTTCCCGCTGGTTATCGGCGTTGACTTGCTGTGCTGGGATCAGCTTATTGATGAGTTGCGGCGGCAGCGCCACATCATCACCCAGTACCAGCACCCTGCTCACCGGCCGATTTGTGGACAGCGCCGTCTCCGGACTCAGCTACCTGACCAGCAGTCAAGTGGCTTGCATCACCCGTTCAGATGGCGGATTTGACTACAACAAGGGTGACACCATCACCTTCAAGTTGGGCGCCGTTGAATTTCCTGTGGTCACGGCAGATACGCTGGTGACACCCTTGGACATGGTGCCAGGGGCCACCTCGACGGACACGTTGACCAACATCGCCTATTTTCTGCAAGCCCTGGATGCGGACGACAACCCCTACAACGGCATCACACTGGGCGCGTCGCTTGCCAAGCAAGCGACACAGGCGGTCAATTTCACGCAGACGGTAGACGCTTTTGTCAAAGACCCCGTGGTGACCGCCCTGATCAAGGCCAGGGGCACCGCCAGCACCACCAC
>VEQI01000109.1 GCA_018883305.1 Limnohabitans sp.
GTATCAGCTGGCCTGGGGACAAGTTCCCGCCACATCCTCCTGCCAGGACAGACCCTGTTCACGCACCGACTGGGCGTTGGCCGACCTGACGCAATGGCGCCTGCAAGTGGCCCAGATGCTGCCCCAGGGCGACGCCTGGCTGCAGGCCAGCGGCGCAGGGCAATCCAGTCGCTGGCTGATGCTGGCCTGGGCTTCTGACACCACCACCCCTTCCCTCGGCGAAACACCCGAACCCTGCCCGGTCAACAAACGGTGCCTGACCCTGGTGCTGATCCCCTGAGGCGCGTCCATGTTGCTGGCCGATGCCCTGCTCTCCATGACCCTCACCCTGGGCGCCTTGACCGCCACCGTCAGCGCCTGGAGCGACCTGCGTGCCACCCAGCAAAACATGCAAGCCCTGGAGCAACTGCACACGCAGCAACGCGAGGTCCAGCGCCTGCTGGAGCGTTTGAGCCTGAGCGCGGGCGCCACCCTGGTGACCACCAACCCTGGCGGCCAGCTGCAGTGGGTCTCCAAAAGCCCGCCCGTGGGCGGTACCGAAGGCCCGCGCGAAGACACACTGACCTGGCTGGTCCCGCGCGAAATCGATCCGCGCGATTGCCAGGGCAATCAGGCCTCCAGTCTGGATCTGCTGGGTCATCAGTTCAAACTCAGCAGCAAGCAGGAACTCAGTTGCAAGGACAGCCAGCGATCAGGCACCTTGTTCCAGGCCCTGGCCGAGCGAGTGGAAGACTTGCAGGTGCTGTATGCGGAAGCATCGGTCATACCCGGCCTGGACCCTGCGCAGGCACCGCTGCAATGGAAAACCGCCGACCAGGTTCTGGATTGGCGCCAGGTACGTGCGCTGAACGGGTGTTTGCGCTGGGCCAGCCCCGCCAAACTGCGGCAAGCGCCTGCCACCATGCAGGGCTGTCAGAACGAGTCCGTGCCTGGCGACGGCCGCTTGCGACAACGCCTGCGCAGCACGCTTCGCCTGGCCAGCCAGGGAGACGAGTGATGCGCTCGGCGCCACACGCCCATACCTGGGCACACAGCCAGCGAAAGCCATGGGCGCCAAGCACCCGTGGCTGGGTGCTGCCCGTCTTGCTCTTGCTCATGGCCTTGATGGGTACGCTGGTCTTGAGCCTGTGGCGAAGCGCCATCACGCGGGAATCCCTGGCCCGTGCCGATGCCGATCGATTGCAAGCCCGGCAAGCCGCCCGTGCCCTGATCCGCGAGGCACAACGAGACATCCAGGCCAGCACGCCCGAGTCACGCCACAGCCCTGGCGCAGAAGGGTCCACACAGGCGTTTTACCCGCGTGACATGGCAGACTGGCCCAGGTTGACGGCTCGCCTGCAGCACGCGTCCGGTCTGGCCTGCCAGCAAGGCATTTGCCTGTCCTTGACCAGCCCGGAGACCGGGGTGGCCACCTGGGTTTCACGCTTGTCGGGTGCAGCCTCGCCCGGTCAGTTCATGCCGCGCGCCAGCGGTGCGGACAGTGCCTTCACCCAGCTTTATCCGGGAACCGCTGCCTATTGGGTGGAATTGCTGCCCTTTGACACCGACAACCTCAGCACCTCGTCACGCATCGAGGTCACGCCTGGGCGTCCGTCACTGGTGTATCGAATCACCGCTTACGCCCAAGGGCGGCTGGCCGGCACCCGGGTGGTCCAGCAAGTGCTGTGGCTGGCCAACACCCAGGCCCCGGAGCGCGCCAACGCCCCACGGGTGCTGCAATGGCGGGAGTGGCTGGAATGAGCCCACGGCGCCCACCCCATCGCCACGCCGGCTGGACCCTGTTGGAATTGCTGCTGGTGCTAAGCATTGTGGGTCTGCTGGCGCAATGGGCCCTGCCCGTGGGCACCGAGTTGATGCAGCGCGCGCGCCGCAACGAAGCCCGACTGACCTTGTTGCAAACCGCCCATTGGCTGGAACGCTACGCCGCCGCGCAAGGGCGCTATCCCGACACGCTGCCCGAGAGCGCCTGGCCACAGGCCAGCCAGAGTTACCGCTGGAGTTATGCCGCCAGCTTGCAAGGTCAACGCTACACCCTGTTGGCCATCCCGGTGGGCGCACAGGCCGGGGGCCCCTGCGGCACCTTGAGCCTGGATCAGTCGGGCGTGCGAGGCGTGCGTGCAGCCAGCTGGAGCGCGGTCACCTGCTGGAGCCGGTGAGGCGTTGGCCCCCGGCATAATCCATCGCATGTCGTTTTCCGACCTGGACCGCTCCCTGATGGATCAGGCGCTGGCGCTGGCGCGTCAGGCCCTGTTGCTGACCTCGCCCAATCCGCGCGTGGGCTGTGTGATTGCCCGTGCTGACGGCATCGTGCTGGGCGCAGGGCATACCCAGCGTGCTGGACAGGCGCATGCCGAAATCATGGCCCTGCGCGATGCACAGTCGCGCGGGCAAGACGTCCGGGGAGCCACGGCCTATGTGACGCTGGAGCCGTGTTCCCATCAGGGCCGGACCGGGCCATGTTGCGATGCCCTAGTTCAGGCCGGCCTGGACCGTATCGTGGTGTCCATGCAAGACCCCAATCCGAGGGTGAGTGGTCAGGGTTTGCAGCGCTTGCGGGCTGCAGGCATCCAGGTGGACATGGGCCTGGGTGAGTCGGCTGCGCGTGAACTCAACCCAGGCTTTATCAAACGCATGACCACCGGGCTGCCGTTCGTCCGCATGAAGATTGCGGCGTCCTTGGACGGCCAAACCGCCTTGATGAATGGTGTCAGTCAATGGATCACCAGCGAGGCAGCCCGCCAGGACGGTCATGCCTGGCGCGCACGTGCCTGCGCGGTGTTGACGGGTATCGGTACCGTGCTGGAGGACGATCCCCAGCTGGATGTTCGTCTGGTTGACACGCCGCGCCAACCCACCCTGGTGGTGGTGGACAGCCGGCTGGAAACCTCACCCCAGGCGGCCTTGTTCCGACCGGCTCGTCCGGTCTGGATTTACCATGCGGCAGGCTCGGCCTCTGCCCAGGCGGCGCTGTCCGCGGCGGGCGCCCAGCTCACCGCCCAACCCAACCCTCATGGCAAAGTCGATTTGCAGGCCTTGATGACGGATCTGGGGCGGCGGGAGATCAATGAGGTGCATGTCGAGGCGGGTCACAAGCTCAACGCTTCTCTGCTCAAAGCCGGATTGGTCGACGAGTTGTTGGTCTATCTGGCCCCCTTGCTGATCGGGCAAGGCCGGGGCATGACGGCCCTGGGCCCCCTGGACAGCCTGGCGGACGCTTTGCCCTTGACCTGGCAAGACATCACCCCCATGGGCCCTGACCTGCGGCTGCGTGCCAGCCTGCGCTGACACGGTCTCTGTCACTTTCAACCACCCCGCCGCGTCAGGGGCTTGGGTTCTCTGCGAAAATACCTGAATGTTCACCGGAATCATCACCGGCGTGGGGCGCATCGCCGCCGTCCACGACCTGGGTCGCTCTTTAGATCATGGCAAACGCCTGACCGTGCAGGCGCCTGCCGGTTATCTGGACGATGTGGGGCTGGGCGACAGCATTGCCCTCAACGGCGCCTGCATGACCGTCACCACACTGGACGTGCCCGCGCATCAGTTCACCATCGACATCTCGGCCGAATCGCTGGCCCGCACCGCCGGGCTGGACCAACTGGGCACCGCCCTCAACCTGGAAAAAGCCCTGCGTGCGCATGACCGCCTGGGCGGGCACATCGTGTCCGGCCACGTGGACGGCATAGGCCGTGTCAGCCATTTTGAGCAAGTGGGTGAAAGCTGGGAACTGCGTATCCAGGCGCCGCTTGAACTGGCCCGTTACCTGGCCTACAAGGGCTCCATCACCGTCAACGGTGTGAGTCTCACCGTCAACCAGGTGCGGGACAACGACCTGGGCACCGAGATCAGCATCAACCTCATTCCGCACACCGTCACCCACACCTCATTGGGCACGCTGCGCGCTCAACACCCCGTCAACCTGGAGATCGACACCGTGGCGCGCTATGTCGAGCGCATGCTTCAAGTTGGTCTGACCCCGAAAGTTTCTGCATGAGCCCCTCCCTGCAACCCGTCCCGATCTCCCCGGTCGAGGACATCGTCGCCGAGCTGCGTGCTGGCCGCATGGTGATCCTCGTCGACGAGGAAGACCGCGAAAACGAAGGCGACCTGGTGCTTGCGGCCGACCACGTCACGCCGCAAGCCATCAATTTCATGGCCCGGTTTGGTCGCGGCCTGATCTGCCTCACGCTCACGCGCGATCGCTGTGAATACCTGAAGTTGCCGCCCATGGCCGCGCGCAACGGCACGGTCTACAGCACTGCTTTCACCGTCTCCATCGAGGCTGCAGAGGGCGTGACCACCGGCATCTCCGCCGCCGACCGCGCACGCACCGTGCAAGTGGCCGTGGACCCAGCCTCCAAGCCCACGGATTTGGTTCAGCCAGGCCACATCTTTCCGCTGCAGGCGGTGGATGGTGGCGTTCTCATGCGCGCGGGCCACACCGAAGCTGGCTGTGATCTCTCCGCCATGGCCGGCTGCTCGCCCTCCGCCGTGATCTGCGAGATCATGAAGGACGACGGCACCATGGCGCGCCTGCCTGACTTGCAACTGTTCGCCGCTGAACATGGCCTGAAGATCGGCACCATCGCCGACCTGATCGAACACCGCAGCCGCCACGAGTCCTTGGTTCAACGCGTGGGCTCACGTCCTGTGCAAACCGCGCATGGCGAGTTCACCGCCCACGCTTACCGTGACCTGCCCAGCGGCGGCATTCACATGGCATTGGTGCGTGGCCAATGGCAACCCGACCAGGCGGTGCCGGTGCGGGTCCATGAGCCGCTGTCGGTGTTTGACCTGCTGGAGCCTTCGCGCCGCATGCACTCCTGGGGCTTTGACTCCGCGCTCTCGCACATCGCCCAAGAAAACCTGGGCGTGATGGTGCTGCTCAACTGTGGCGAAAACGCCGATCAGTTGCTGGCCCAGTTTGAGGGCACGGCCAAATCCTCACATGCGCCCGAACGCGGCCGCATGGACCTGCGCAGCTATGGCATTGGCGCGCAGATCCTGCGCGACTGCGGCGTGCACAAGATGCGCCTGCTGGGCAACCCGCGTCGCCTGCCCAGCATGGCCGGCTACGGACTTGAAATTGACGGCTATCTGGCCAAGGACTGAACCATGTTCACCCCCAACGCTTCTTCCACCGACCCCAGCGTGAATGGCGCCGGTCTGCGCATCGGCATCGTGCAGGCGCGCTTCAACACGGACATCACCAACGCACTGGCTCAGGCCTGCCGCACCGAGCTGCAACGCCTGGGTGTGAGCGAAGACCACATTGAACACGTCATGGTGCCCGGCGCTTTGGAAGTGCCGCTGGCCCTGCAGGCCCTAGCCACCCGGGACGGCGAGCAAACCTTTGACGCACTGATTGCGCTGGGCTGCATCATCCGCGGCGAGACCTATCACTTTGAACTGGTGGCCAATGAATCTGGCGCGGGCGTTACGCGCGTGGGCCTGGACTACGGGGTGCCCATCGCCAACGCCATTCTCACCACGGAGAATGAAGCGCAGGCCGTTGCCCGTCAACATGACAAAGGGCGCGATGCCGCGCTGGTGGCGGTTGAGATGGCCCGCCTGATGGAGCGCCTGCTTTGAATACCACGCACGATTCATCCAGCGACACAGGTACCGACGAACAGGCGCCTCTAAAAACCAGCGGTGCCACCCGCACCCGTGCACCGGTTCGTAGCGCACGCAGCCGCGCGCGCGAGTTCGCGCTGCAAGCCCTCTACCAGGTGCTGGTGGGACGCAACGAAGCGCCGGCCGTGGACACCTTCACCCGTGACCTGGCAGGCTTCAGCAAGGCCGATGCCGTGCACTACGACGCCCTGCTTCACGGCTGCGCCGAACAGGCCGAGGCGCTGGACCGTCTGATCGAGCCGCTGCTGGACCGCCCCTTGGCGGAGATCTCCCCCATCGAACACGCCGCCATGTGGATGGGCGCTTATGAGTTCCAGCACTGCATGGACGTGCCCTGGCGTGTGGTGCTCAATGAGTACATTGAACTGTCCAAGCGTTTTGGAGGCACGGACGGACACAAGTATGTGAACGGCGTGCTCAACGGCCTGGCACCCCAACTGCGTGCCACCGAGGTGGCCTCCGATCGTGCGCACTTGCGCGCGCGCAAGTGATGCGGCTGGCTTCACGCGCTGAGCGCATTGAGCCGTTCTATGTGATGGAGGTGGCCAAGGCCGCCGCCGAGTTGGGTGCGCAAGTGGCGCACACCGATTCGCCGATGCTCTACCTCAACATCGGCGAACCCGACTTCACCGCGCCGCCGCCGGTGCAAGCCGCGGCCGAGCGTGCCATCCGCGATGGCCGTACCCAGTACACCTCGGCCCTGGGCCTGCCCGCACTGCGTGAACGGGTGAGCGACTGGTACCGCTCGCACTTTGGTCTGCAAATTCCGGCGCAGCGCATCGTTATCACCGCCGGTGCATCGGCCGCCTTGCAACTGGCCTGTCTGGCCCTGATCGAGCAAGGCGATGAAATGCTCATGCCCGACCCAAGCTACCCGTGCAACCGGCATTTCGTGAGTGCGGCCGAAGGCCGTGCCGTGCTACTGCCCACCCACGCCGAGCATCGCTTTCAATTGAGTGCTGATCAGGTGCGCGAGCACTGGGGGCACCGCACTCGCGGCGTGTTGCTGGCTTCGCCTTCCAACCCCACCGGCACCTCGATTGCCCCGGATGAGATGCGCCGCATTCATGCCGAAGTGCAGTCGCGCGGTGGCATCACGATGGTGGACGAGATTTATTTGGGCCTGAGCTATGACCCGGCGTTTGGCCACAGCGCGCTGGCGTTGGACGACCAGGTCATCAGCCTCAACAGCTTTTCCAAATACTTCAACATGACCGGCTGGCGCCTGGGCTGGATGGTGGTGCCCGAGGCGCTGGTGCCGGCACTGGAGCGCCTGGCGCAAAACCTGTTCATCTGCCCCAGCACCGTGGCCCAGCATGCCGCCCTGGCCTGCTTTGAGCCCGAGAGCCTGCGTGTGTTCGAGGCGCGTCGGGCCGAGTTTCAGGCGCGACGTGATGCCTTCATTCCAGCGCTGGGCGCCATTGGCCTGGACGTGCCCGTCATGCCGGACGGCGCGTTTTACGCCTGGGCCGATTGCACCCGCGCCTGCGAGCGCCTGGGGGTGAAAGACAGCTGGGACTTTGCCTTTGAAGTCATGCGCCGTGCTCACGTGGCCATTACCCCGGGGCGGGATTTTGGTCAGGCCGACACCGCGCGCTTTGTGCGCTTCTCCACCGCCAGCTCGATGCAGACGCTGCAAACATCGGTTGAGCGACTGCGTCAACTGCTGGCCTGAGTCCCATGAGCTTTGACTTCAACATCCGCGTGTATTGGGAAGACACCGATGCCGGTGGCATCGTGTTCTACGCCAACTACCTCAAGTTCTTTGAACGCGCCCGCACCGAATGGTTGCGCTCCCTGGGCCTGGGTCAACACGCTTTGCGCGAACAAACGGGCGGCATGTTCGTGGTGAGCGAAACGGCGGTGAAATACCATCGCCCTGCCGTGCTGGATGACCGCTTGCGGGTCACCGCCGGGCTGTTGGAGAAAGGACGCGCCAGCCTGCTGATTGGCCAATCTGCTTGGCGCGAAGAGCCTGGCCCCAGCACGCTGTTGTGCGAAGGCAGCATTCGCATTGGCTGGGTGGACGCAACCACCCTCAAGCCTGCGAGAATACCCGCTTCAATTCTGGAACGTCTCTCATGAATCAAGACTTCTCCATCGTTCACCTGCTGCTCAACGCCAGTTGGGTGGTGCAGCTGGTGGTGCTGTTGCTGCTGGGCGTGTCGGTGGCCAGCTGGGCTGCCATCTTCCGCAAGGTGCTGGCGCTCAAACGTGTGAACCAACTCAACGACGATTTTGAACGCGATTTCTGGTCAGGCAAAAGCCTCAATGAACTGTTCTCCGCCGCCACGCAAAACGCCAAGCTGGCGGGCCCGATGGAGCGCATTTTTGCCAGTGGCATGCGGGAATATCAAAAGCTGCGTGAACGCCGCATCACCGACAGCAGCCTGCTGATGGACGGTGCGCGCCGCGCCATGCGCGCCAGTTTCCAGCGTGAGATGGATGCGGTGGAATCCAACCTCACGCTGCTGGCCTCGGCCGGCTCGGTGTCCCCTTATGTGGGTCTGTTCGGCACCGTGTGGGGCATCATGCATGCCTTCACCGGCCTGGCGGCGCTGCAGCAAGTCACGCTGGCCAAGGTGGCCCCAGGCATTGCGGAAGCGCTGGTGGCCACGGCCATTGGCTTGTTTGCCGCCATTCCGGCGGTGCTGGCCTACAACCGCTTCTCGCGCGACATCGACCGCGTGTCGATCAAGCTGGAGACCTTCATTGAAGAGTTCTCCAACATCCTGCAACGCAACGTGGGCGTGCAGTCCACGTCCGGGCACTGAGTCGCGCCATGGCTTCCGTAGTGTCACGCGGACGCGGCCGTCGCCGCAGCATGAACGAGATCAACATGGTCCCGTTCATTGATGTCATGCTGGTGCTGCTGATCATCTTCATGGTGACGGCCCCCCTCATCTCCCCCAGCGTGATCGACGTGCCCAGCGTGGGCAAGGCCGCCAGCGTGCCTGATCGCGTCATCACCATCGAGATCACCAAGGACAGCCAGTTGTCGGTGCGCTCGCGCAGCACGGGCAAGGGCCCGGGCACCGACACCAAATTCGATGCCACACTGGAGAACGTGGCCCAGCAAACGCTGCCCCTCATTGGGGACGCGCATGACACGCCCGTGGTCATCAGCGCTGACCGCACCGTTGCCTATGAAACCGTGGTCAAGGTCATGGACAGCCTGCAACGCGCTGGCGTGCAGCGCGTGGGCTTGTCGGTACAACTGGTCAACTGATCCGCGCGCATCCGCATGACCGCTCTGGCTCAGCACCTCGAATTTGCACCGCCACCGCCCAAGGACGGCGCGCGCTCTTTCGGCCTGGCCTTGCTGGTGCATGCTTTGCTGGTGGCGGCGCTGACCTGGGGCATTCACTGGAACGACAGCGATCAATCCGTGGCCGTGGAGGCCGAGCTGTGGTCAGCCATTCCCATGCCGGCCGCCCCACGCGCGGTTGAGCCAGAGCCACCACCACCCACCCCCCAGCCCGAACCTGAGCCGCCCCCACCGCCGCC
>VEQI01000110.1 GCA_018883305.1 Limnohabitans sp.
CTTTGGCGGTGTGCGCGGCGTGGCCGAGGCCAGCGTGCAGGACCTGGCCAGTGTGGAGGGTATTTCGTTAGCGCTGGCGCAGACGATTTATCAGGCCTTGCGTTGATCAGCCCACCAAGGCGTCTTTCAGCCACACTTGGTACTTCTGCTCCAACTCCGCCAGTGAAGGGGCGATGCTGTCATGCAAGCGCACCCCCAGCGCGGACTGTTCGCGCAGCAGATGCAAGCCTTTTTCACCGGGCATGCGCACCGGGCGCTTGGGGTCGATAGGCGGGTTGTTGCGGCAGCGGTCCGCCACATGGTCCATTTGACGCAGAAAGTCCTGGGTGCCGCCAAAGGCATTCAGGTCATACACCGTGATATGAACGGTGGCGCCCCAGCCCTCTTTGGGATCGGCACGCCCATGGCCCGCCATGCCGGCCGTCAGTGACTCCACCAGCAGTGACAGGCCATAGCCCTTGTGGCCATGACTCAGGCCACCCACGGGCAGCAGGGTGCCAGGGGGTTGTTGGAACAGCACGCCAGGGTCATTGGTGGGCACGCCCTTGGAATCAATGAACACCTCATGTTCATATTTTTCACCGGCCTTGTGCTTGCGGTTGGTCATGCCGTTGGTGGTGATGGAGGCGGAGATGTCCACCATCACGCCGGAATCACCACTCAGCGGAAACCCGAGCGCCAGCGGGTTGGGCGTGAACACGGCTTGTGTGCCCCCATACGGTGCCACGCTGGCAGAGTTGGCGTCTGAACAGGCGATAACATCAGCAAGTTGTCTTTCAGTGCGCGCATCAAATAGACCGCCAGACAGGCGATGTGGTGGCTGCGGCGAATGACCAGCGAGGCGGTGCCCAGCTCACGGGCACGCGGGGTCAGCACGTCCAGGGCTTGATGCATCAGCCAGGGGCCGGGCAGGCGTTGACCATCCCACAGGAGGGCGGCCGGGCGGTCAGAGACCACCAGCGGGGCACCTTGTCCCTTCATGCTGCCGGTTTCCAGTTCTTTCACGTAACCGGCCAGCAATTGCAGGCCATGTGTGTCATGCCCCAGCAAGTCGCCCTCCACCAGCGTGTTGGCCACACAATCGGCCTGCGAGGTGCCCATGCCGGCGCGTTGCAGCAAGGTGCTGGCAAATTGCACCAGGGCTTGGGCGCGGTAGAGCGGGGTGGATGAGGGCATACGGGTGTCTCCGGTGATCATGAGTCCCCCATCAGGCTGGGGGTATGGGGCGTTGGCGCTCGTTTGGCTGCCTGAACCCTAAAATCATACCCAAGCCCGGTGTTGAGGGTGGACGGGATTGTCTCGCTCACACCATCCCTTGGGCCATTCATGCATTTTGATAAGGACGCACATGCCTCACGCTCTCGTCATTCACGCAGCCCGCGATCTGCGCATCGAAGAGACTCCCAGTGAGCCCCTGGGGCCCCATCAGGTCCGCATTCACATGCGAGCTGGCGGCATTTGTGGTTCCGATCTGCATTACTACCAGCATGGTGGCTTTGGCACGGTGCGCGTCAAGCAGCCCATGGTGTTGGGTCATGAGGTGTCTGGGCAGGTGGTGGAAGTGGGGGCACAGGTGCAGCACCTGAGGGTGGGCACACGCGCCTCGATCAGCCCCAGCCGTCCCTGCGGTCATTGTGAATATTGTCAACAGGGCCAGCACAACCATTGTCTGAACATGCGCTTTTACGGCAGCGCCATGCCCTGGCCGCACATCCAGGGCGCGTTCCGACAAGAGTTGATCGTTGAGGCCTGGCAAGTGCATCCGGTCGCCGATACCGTGACCGATGGCGAAGCGGCAATGGCCGAGCCTCTGTCAGTGGCCTTGCACGCGGTTCGTCGTGCAGGTCCCTTGCTGGGCAAGCGGGTGCTGGTGACCGGTTGCGGTCCTATTGGTGCGTTGATTGTGGTGGCGGCTCGTCATGCCGGTGCCAGCGAGATTGTGGTGACCGATGTGACAGATCAAACCCTGGCGCGTGCGCGCTCGGTGGGGGCTGATGTCACCATCAATGTGGCCAAACAGCCAGAAGGGCTGGCACCTTACAGAGCAGGCAAGGGCGCATTTGATGTGCTGTTCGAGGCCAGCGGCAATGCCCAGGCCTTGCGCGCCGCGTTTGACGTGCTCAAGCCGCGCGGCATCATTTCACAAGTGGGCACGGGCGGTGAAATCAGCATTCCGCTCAACGTGCTGGTGGCCAAGGAGTTTGACCTGCGTGGCTGCTTCCGTTTCCATGAGGAGTTTGGCTGGGCGGTGGATCTGATGAATCGTGGCATCGTGGACGTGAAGCCGTTGATCAGCCATGCCTTGCCTTATACCGAGTTTGCGAAGGCCTTTGAACTGGCGGCTGACCGTCATCAATCCATGAAGGTGCAGTTGACGTTTGCTTGATTCGGGGCGTGGTCAGTCGGTTGGATCGTGTGGCAGTGAATTGCCTCACTTTGTTCGCAATGACGGCCACTCAAATCTGAACCAGTTCCAGCAATCGGTCCAAGCCACCGCTTTCAATCGAGATGCGCGCTTGTGCCCGTACCGCCGGCTTGGCGTGGTAAGCCACAGACACGCCGCCAGCGTCTGCACACAGGTGCATCATCGGCAAATCGTTGGCGCCGTCGCCCATGGCAATGGCTTGCCGAGGGGTGATGCCCAACTGATCACACGTCTGTTGCAGCATGCGCCGCTTTTCCTGGCCGTCGCAAATGTCTCCCCAGGGTTGATCCACCATGCGGCCGGTGAGATGGCCGTTTTCAATTTCGAACACATTGCTGCGGGTGAAATCCAAACGCAGGGTGTCACGCACTCGGTCGGTGAAATAGGTGAAGCCACCGCTGACCAGCAAGGTGCGGAGCCCCGCTTGTTGACAGGCTTGCACCAGTTCGCGCGCACCCGGATTGAGGCGCAGGCGCTGCTGATACACCTCTTCCAGCGCATGTGCCGGAACGCCCGCCAGCAATGACACGCGCCGGCGCAGGCTTTCCTTGTAATCCGTGATTTCACCGCGCATTGCGGCTTCGGTGATGGCAGCTACTTCAGCCTTGCGGCCAGCTGCATCTGCCACTTCATCGATGCACTCGATGTTGATCAGCGTGGAGTCCATGTCGAACGCAATCAGGCGGAAATCGGACAAGCGCAAGGGTGCTTTAATGCCTCGGTAGTTCAGGCCGGGTGCGAAGGATTGTTCTGCAAGCGTGTTGGGATTCATGGTGATAGGTTCAATGGGGGGTGCCGCGAATTCATGGCGCGGCAGCAGCCGTGGTGGGTTGTCCAAGATGGCGCAGCACATCGCGCACCATTTGCACCCGCGCTGTGGCCTCGGGTAGTTCGCGCTCGATGCGCAGTTTGTCGTTGCCCGCCAGACGAATGTGTCGGTTCTTTTGCACCAGTTCCAGAATGCGCATGGCATCGATGGGCGGATTGGGCCGGAAGCTGATGATGATCACACCTGGTGCGGCATCAATCTTGGCCACACCATAGGGACGAGCCAGCACGCGCAGTCGGTGGACATCGATCAAGGTCTGGGCCTGGTGCGGCAGTTTGCCAAAGCGATCCACCAGCTCTTCATGCAGCCGGTCAATCTGGTCGTTGTTCTGTGCGGTGGCCAGTTTCTTGTAGAACGACAAACGCAGATGGATGTCGCCGCAGTAGTCGTCGGGCAAGAGCGCCGGATGATGCAGATTGATTTCGGTGGTGATGGACAACGGGCTCAGCAGGTCTGGCTCCTTGCCTTCCTTCAGTGACTTTACGGCCTGGGCCAACATTTCGTTGTAGAGCTGGAAGCCCACCTCCATCATGTTGCCGCTCTGGTTGTCACCCAGCACCTCACCCGCACCCCGGATTTCCAGATCGTGCATGGCCAGGTAAAAGCCCGAGCCCAGTTCTTCCATTTGCTGGATGGCATCCAACCGCTGCTGGGCCTGTTTGCTCAGGCCCTCCAGTTCGGGCACCAGCAAGTAGGCATAGGCCTGGTGATGGCTGCGTCCTACACGCCCGCGCAGCTGATGCAACTGCGCCAACCCGAATTTGTCGGCACGACTCATCAAGATGGTGTTGGCCGTGGGCACGTCGATGCCGGTCTCGATGATGGTGGAGCACAGCAGCACGTTGAATCGCTGCGCCACAAAGTCACGCATCACACGTTCAAGTTCACGTTCGGGCATCTGCCCATGCGCAATGGCAATACGTGCTTCCGGCAGAAAGGCCTCCAGCTGGGCCTTGCGGTTCTCGATGGTTTCCACCTCGTTGTGCAGGAAGTAGCACTGGCCGCCACGCTTGAGTTCCCGCAGCACGGCTTCGCGGATCACGCCGTTTCCTTCATTGCGCACAAAGGTCTTGATAGCCAGTCGGCGCTGTGGCGCGGTGGCAATCACGCTCAGATCACGCAAGCCCTCCAGCGCCATGCCCAGGGTGCGGGGGATGGGCGTGGCGGTGAGGGTGAGCACATCCACCTCGGCGCGCATGGCCTTCATGGCCTCTTTGTGCTTGACGCCAAAGCGGTGTTCCTCGTCAATGATGAGCAAGCCCAGGTCTTTGAATTTCACTGACGGACTCAGGAGTTTGTGCGTGCCCACCACGATGTCCACCTGACCTTTGGCCAGTCCATCGGCCGCCGCCTGGATTTCCTTGGCCGTGCGAAAACGGCTCATCTCCGCAATCTTCACGGGCCACTTCGCAAAGCGGTCCACCAGGGTTTGATAGTGTTGCTCCGCCAACAAGGTGGTGGGGGCCAGAAAAGCCACCTGTTTGCCTGCGGTCACGGCCACGAAAGCGGCCCGCAGGGCCACTTCTGTTTTGCCAAAGCCCACATCGCCGCACACCAGCCGGTCCATGGGGCGCGGGCTGACCATGTCCTGAATGACCGCGTGAATGGCGGCATTCTGGTCGGCGGTTTCCTCAAAGCCGAAGTCGCGCGCAAAGGTTTCGTAGTCCTGCGCCATGAATCGGAAGGCGTGGCCTTCGCGTGCGGCGCGACGGGCGTAGATGTTGAGCAACTCTGCGGCGGCGTCCCGCACTTGCTCGGCCGCTTTGCGTCGGGCTTTGTCCCATTGGGCCGAACCCAGCTTGTGCAGCGGCGCCTCATCCGCGCTCACGCCGGTGTAGCGGCTGATGAGATGCAACTGGCTGACCGGCACATACAGCACGGCCTGGTCGGCGTATTCCAGGTGGAGGAACTCCTGTTTCTCTGGCGTGCCGTCATCGGCCACCTGTCCCATGTCCAAGTGCACCAGGCCTCGGTAGCGGCCAATGCCGTGCGAGGTGTGGACCACCGGGTCACCCAGTTGCAGCTCGGACAAGTCCTTGATGAGCGCTTCAACATCGCTGACCTGCTCTTGTTTTTTTCGCCGGCGTGCGGTGGCCGGGGTGGCAAAGAGCTCGGTTTCCGTGACCAGGTCAATGCCGTGCTCCACCCAGGCAAAGCCCTGAGACAGCGACGAGGTGGCCAGCGCAATCGGGGTCTGGTCCGCCAGAAAGGCCTGCAGTGAATCTGCCACCGGCATGGACAGGCCGCCCGCGCGCATGAAGTCCAGCAGGCTCTCGCGTCGACCATCGCTTTCGGCCAGCACCAGGACACGGCGCTGGGTCAAGGACAGATGCTGCTGCAAGCGTTGCAAGGGCTCGTCACTGCCGCGCTCCACACGCAAGTCCGGCAAGGGCGCGATGGTGTCTGCGTGGGCCGATGCCTCAGGGGGCGAGCGCAAAGCCAATTGCGCATGCTGGTTGGCCAAGCCGTAGAACTGCTCGGCATTCAGGAACAGCAGCGAGGGCGGCAAGGCGGGCCGATCCGGGTCGCCCTGCACCAACCGATAACGGTCCTGGGTGTCGCTCCAGAATTGCTGGAAGGCGTGCTCCACATCGCCATGCAACACCACCGTGGCGGACTCACCCAGGTAGTCGAAGACGGTGGCCGTGTCATCGAAGAACAAGGGCAGGTAATACTCGATACCGGCGGTGGCCACGCCTAGCCCCATGTCCTTGTACAAGCGGCTGCGTGTCGGGTCGCCCTCCAGCAACTCGCGCCAGCGTTGGCGAAAGCGCGCACGCGCCGTGTCGTCCATCGGAAATTCACGTCCAGGCAACAAGCGGACTTCTGGCACTGGATAGAGGCTGCGCTGCGAGTCTGGGTCGAAGGTGCGGATGGAGTCGATCTCGTCGTCAAACAGATCGACGCGCAGCGGAATGGGCGAGCCCATCGGGAACAGATCGATCAAGCCACCACGCACGGCGTACTCGCCCGGGCTCACCACCTGCGTCACATGCTGGTAACCCGCCAGGGTGAGTTGCGACTTGAGCTGTGCCTCGTCCAGGCGCTGACCCACCTTGAAATCGAAGGTATAGCCCGCCAGAAAGGCCGGTGGGGCCAGTCGGTACAGCGCAGTGGTGGCAGGGATGAGCACCACATCGGCCTCGCCCTTGGAGATGCGCCACAGGGTGGCCAGTCGCTCGCTGATGAGGTCTTGATGGGGCGAGAAGCTGTCGTAGGGCAGGGTTTCCCAATCGGGAAACAGCACGCATCGCAACTCGGGGGCAAAGAAGGGCATTTCGTCCAGCAGGCGCTGGGCGTCCAGCGCGTCGGCCGTGATCATGGCCACGCGTCTGCCTTGGGCGCGTTCACGCGCGGCCAGGCGAGCCAGCCACAGGGCATCGCCCGAGCCAGGCGGACGAGGGAGCGCAAAACGCTTGCCAACAGGAAGTGAGGGGAGTTGCATGAACCAGGACCAGACGCAGTCAAGCACCCCCGAAACCACTGGCCAGGGGGGTGCTGGGTCTTGATTTTAGAATGAGGTGACTCTTCCGGGCTTTTCCATCAGCCATTGAACCCCTGCCATGACGGCCTCTGAACAATTCTTTGCCTTGCTGCCTTGTGCCGGTGCAGGCCAACGTGCGGGCACGTCACAACCCAAGCAGTATGAACCGTTGGCGGGCATGCCGCTGGTGGTGCACACCTTGCGTGCGCTGGGGTCTGTCCCAGTCATCCGGGCAGGGGTGCTGGTGGTGGCGCCGGATGACACCCGCATGGTGCCGTTGCTGGCGCAATATCCGCAACCTGGCTATGCGGTGGCACCTGTCGGGGGTGCCACGCGTGCAGCCAGTGTACTGGCGGGCCTGCAGACCCTGCTCGCCTCCGGGGCACAACGCGAGGACTGGGTGCTGGTGCATGACGCGGCGCGTTGTCTCGTTCATCCCCAGGACGTGACCCGACTGATCGACGCTTGCCGGGGCGACCCGGTGGGCGGCCTGCTGGCGGTGCCCCTGGCCGACACACTCAAAATGGCTCGACATGGCCGGGTGCAGGGCACGTTGGACCGCAGCGACAAATGGCTGGCGCAGACACCGCAGATGTTTCGCTGCGGCTTGCTCCTGGACGCCTTGCTGCAGGCGGGTCATCAGGTGACCGACGAGGCTTCGGCCATTGAACATCTTGGGCATTCACCGTTGCTGGTGCGCGGTAGCGCCCATAACCTCAAGGTGACGTACCCCGAAGACTTTGCCCTGGCCGAGGCGTTGTTGCACGCCCGCTCGGCGCGTACGGGAGGCATGGCATGAACCCTTTGAATTTGCGCATTGGTGAGGGGTGGGACGTCCATGCCTTGGTGCCTGGCCGACGCCTGGTGCTGGGGGGCGTGGAGATAGCGCACACCCATGGACTGCTGGGGCATTCCGATGCCGATGTGTTGCTGCACGCCATCACCGATGCCGTGCTGGGCGCAGCGGGTCTGGGCGATATTGGCCGCCACTTTCCAGACAATGACCCGCAATTTCGCGGGGCGGATTCCTTTCGCCTGCTGCAGCAGGTGATGGAGCAGGTGGGGCAGCAAGGCTGGCGTCTGGTCAACCTGGACAGCACCATCGTGGCGCAGGCGCCGCGACTGTCGGTTCACATGCCGGCCATCGTGGCGCGTGTGGCGGCTTGTCTGGCGGTGTCGACGGCGCAGGTCAACGTGAAAGCAAAGACAGCCGAGCGGCTGGGTCCGGTCGGCCAGGGGCACAGTATCGCGGCGCGCGCAGTGGTGTTGCTCATGCGCGATTGAATGCGTGCACTGCGCGCGGAAGATTCAAGGCTTGGGTTTGGGCCCTCGCGACTTGCGGTGTGCTCTTCGGGTTGAACGAGCGCTCGCGGTTTCTGTGGCGATGAATTCACGCTGCTGGACGCGCAGCAGGTACAAGCCGGCGACGACTTCTCTCACCATTCGGCGGTGATCATGTGCCAGGGCCTGGTACTTGTGAATCATGGTGTCATCGGCCACGGAGCTGGGATCTTTCGGGGTGTCCTCGCTCACCCGTGACTCGTGTCCCACGTGTTCTTCCCCAAACATCAAGTATTGCGGACGCACCTGTAGCCAATCGGCAAGCACTCGCAATTTGTCGGGCTTGGGCAAGGACACGCCATTGAGCCAGTTGCGTGCCGCATGCGAGGTGATGCCCTCTCCCCAGTACAGCAGGTTGAATTCATTGGCCAGTACGGTGGGAGACGCTTTGAAGCCAGCCTCGCGCATGAGCAGTCGAAGACGATGACCAAATTCTTCGGAGTCGGATTTGAGAGCGTTTTTCATGAAGCATGAAGTTACCGTTTTACGTTCCCATGGCGATGAAGTGCCACTTGAAAAAAATCACAGTCAGGCTTAACGGACTGTCTTTCGCATGGGTTCACATCCCAGAGGCTTCATCCCAGGTTCAGCGGAATTTGTCCGACAATGGTGGCATGTCTGATGCCCATTTCCTGCCTTCACCGCAACTTCAGTACGTGGACTGCCCCGCTCAACCGGGCATGGGTGTGGCCGAACATCGCATGGGCGTCTGGACCTGGACCAACGCGTCAAGCCAGGCGGATCACGTAGTGGTGTGCGTACACGGCCTGACGCGCCAGGGACGGGATTTCGATGTGCTGGCCCGTCAGCTGCTGGCCAGGCAGGCGGGCATCACGGTGCTGTGTCCTGACGTGGTGGGGCGTGGCAGCAGCGAATGGCTGAGCAACCCCTTGGGTTATCAGATTCCGGTCTACGTGGGGGACATGTTGCATTGGCTGAGCCAGCGACATGCGAGTCAGCCCATTCGCCGACTGGATTGGGTGGGGACCAGCATGGGCGGCCTGATCGGCCTGATACTGGCTGCCC
>VEQI01000437.1 GCA_018883305.1 Limnohabitans sp.
TGTGGGTGTTATCTTCAGACACCATGACCGTGAGCCTTCAGCCGGTACAGGTGGGGGCCGTGGTGGACAGCGATGTGCTCATCTCCTCGGGTCTCAAGCCGGGACAGCAGGTGGTCGTGACGGGCGTTCATGTGCTCACACCGGGCCAGAAGGTCACGCTCTTCAAACCCGTGGTCGACGCTAGCCGCTGAGCCTGGAGCCGTGATGACCACGAACGCCAAAGGCTTTAATCTTTCTCTGTGGGCGCTGAAGCACCCGGCGCTGACCCGCTATCTGCTGGTCGTGCTGTTGGTGCTGGGGTTCAACGCCTATTTCCAACTGGGACAGGACGAAGATCCGCCGTTCACATTTCGCGCCATGGTGGTGCGCACCTATTGGCCGGGTGCCACTGCCCAACAGGTGGCGGAGCAAGTCACGGACAAGCTGGAGCGCACGCTGCAGGAAGCGCCTTACGCCGACAAGATCCGCAGTTACTCCAAGCCCGGCGAGTCACAAATCATTTTTCAGTTGAAGGACACGTCCCGGGCCTGGGAGGTGCCGGATGTCTGGTACACCGTGCGCAAAAAAATAGGCGACATGCGCATGACCCTGCCGGCAGGCGTGCAGGGGCCGTTTTTCAATGACGAGTTCGGCGATGTGTTTGGCGTGATGTATGCCTTGCGAGCCGACGGTTTCAACGCGGCCGAAACCAAAGCCTTCGCTGACAGCGTGCGTCAGCAGTTGCTACGCGTGCACGATGTCGCCAAGGTGGAACTGTTTGGCGTGCAGGACGAGAAAATCTTTGTCGAGGTCTCGCACCGCCGTCTGGCACAAATGGGGCTGGACATGAACGCCGTGCTGGCGCAACTGTCGCAGCAAAACGCTGTGGAAGGATCCGGCACGCTCAATACGGCGCTGGATGTGGTGCAGATTCGTATCGCGGGGCAGTTCCGTGCGGTGGATGACTTGCGACTCATGCCCATTCGTGCGGCTTCTGGGCAGTCTTTGCGGTTGGGCGACATCGCCACCATCCGGCGTGGCACCATCGATCCGCCCAGCGTGCAGGTGCATCATCAAGGTGAGCCGGTGATTGTGCTGGGTGTGTCCATGGCCAAGGGGGGGGACATCATTGCGCTGGGTCAATCGTTGGCCCAGGCCAGCCAACGCATCGAGGCCACACTGCCTGCGGGCGTCAAGCTGGAGCAGATCCAGGACCAGCCACGTGCGGTGGCACGCTCGGTCAATGAATTTGTGCGCGTGCTGATCGAGGCCGTGGTCATCGTATTGGCCGTGAGTGTGCTATCCCTGGGGTTGCACAAAGGCGGACGATTCGGCTTTCATCTGGACCTGAGGCCGGGCCTGGTGGTGGGGATCACCATTCCGCTGGTGCTGGCCATGACCTTTTTGTGCATGCAGTACTTTGGCATCGGGCTGCACAAAATTTCATTAGGCTCCTTGATCATTGCGCTGGGACTGCTGGTGGATGACGCCATCATCGCCGTGGAGATGATGGTTCGAAAAATGGAGGAGGGCTACGACAAAGTGCGTGCGGCCACCTTTGCCTACGAAATCACCGCCATGCCCATGCTCACCGGCACGCTGATCACGGCCACCGGTTTTCTGCCCATCGGCACAGCCCGCTCCATGACGGGCGAATACACCTTTGCAATATTTGCCGTGACGGTGATGGCCTTGCTGTTGAGCTGGTGGGTGTCGGTGTACTTCGTGCCGTACCTGGGCACGCGTTTTCTCAAGATCAAACCGCGAGGCGTGGAAGGCGACGCGGATGAATTGTTCGATGGGCCGTTTTATGGCCGCTTTCGCCGCACGGTGAATTGGTGTGTGCAGCACCGCTGGCTCACCATCGGGGCAACGATTCTCACCCTTGCGCTGGGCGTGTTGGGCATGGGCAAAGTGCAACAACAATTTTTTCCCGACTCCAGCCGCCCAGAGATCCTGATCGAACTGTGGATGCCGGAGGGCACGGCCTTTGTCGCCAATGAGGAAGTGACGCATCGTGTGGAAATGGCCTTGATGAAGCAGCCGGACGTGGCCACGGTCAGTACCTGGATCGGGTCAGGCGTGCCGCGCTTCTATCTGCCACTGGACCAGGTG
>VEQI01000111.1 GCA_018883305.1 Limnohabitans sp.
GGTTCAAACTGTTCAGCCTCATCCGCCACGGGTGTTTGACCTTCGGGCATGCGGGCAGCCAGGAAGGACACATCAAAGCGACGCGGCAGGTCACGGTCGGTGATCCAGTGCGTGAGCAAAAACACCTCGTCAGCCGCCAGCGTGAGCTGGTGCTGGGCGCATTGGTCCAGGAAGGCGGCCTTGCGGTCCAGTTTGGCAATGTCCGTGGCATTGGCGTGCGAGCCATCTGGGCGACGTGCCAGCAGAATGCCCAGTTCCTCAAAGCTCTCCCGGATGGCGGCCACGGCCTGTGTGAGGCGCTCATCAGTCTGGGTAGGGCGGCGCCGGGTCAGGGTCTGAGCGTGCGCGTCAGCGGGGTCGATGACGCCGCCTGGAAAGACATAGGCGCCGGGCGCAAAGCTGGCTGTCATGGAGCGGCGCGTCATCAGCACCTCCAGCCCTTGGGGGCCGTCTCGCAACAGCAAAACGGTGGCGGCGGGGCGCGTGGGGGCCGGCGGGCGAGGGGCGTGAAGGCGTTGTGAAGGGCGGACCATGATCAATTATGGACAAGACTCAGGCTTCCGGTTGCACGCCGGTGGCGATCAGCACCCGGGCCACCATGTTGTAAGCCGAGATGGACATGGTGAGCTCCACCATTTCCGTCGTGTCCAGGTGCTGTTGGAGTTCGGCGAACAAGGTGTCATCAACGTGGATCTGGCGCGTGATCTGCGCGGCGTACTGCACGATCAACCGTTCCACCTCGCCCAGGCCGGCTTCGCTCACCGGCAGGCAGGGGTCTGACGCCAAAGCGCGTTCCAGTGCTTCCAGTTCCTGGGGTTGGCCACCAGCAGCCAAAAAATCCGGGCGATGATGGTGGTATTCGTAGTGGGCGCCGGTCAACAGCGCCACCGTGCAAATGCCCAGCTCCAACCATTTTCGTTCCACCGACAAGCCGGTGCGCACGTTGCGCATGAAGGTGTTCCATCCGCTGGCCACGGGCTCGCTCCACAGCAGCACATGGTCGAGGTTGAGCAGGCGGCCACCCCGCCGGGTACGGATGGTGTCCACCAGTTCCGAGGGTTGCGGTTTGCTTTCAGGGGACCAGGCCGGTAGTCGGGGGGCGGTAGGTGGGTTGTTCGAAGAGGACATGAGGCTCAGCGCATCCGTGATGAAGCAAGGGATGGGACGAATTACACCTTGCCAGGTAGCCGGCTGTCCATGGGGCTGGTGTCCGTGGGCGACAGCCGCCACGCCTGGCCCGATAATGTCACGCCATGCGGATCCGATTCACCAAGATGCAAGGCGCCGGCAACGATTTCATCGTGCTGGACGAGACGCGCGGCCTGTTGGGGCTGAGCCCGGCCCAGTACCGCTGGCTGGCCGATCGTCACTTTGGCATTGGCGCGGATCAAATCCTGAGTGTGCGAGCAGCGCCGCAACCTGACGTCGACTTCGAATACGTGATTCACAACGCCGATGGCGGCGAGGTGGAGCACTGCGGCAATGGCGCGCGCTGTTTTGTGCGCTTTGTGCGTGAGCGCGGCCTGACCGACAAGACATCGGTGCGGGTGAAGGTGCATGGCGGCGTGATCGAACTGCATGAGTTGCCTACCGGCCAGGTGCGCGTTGACATGGGCCCGCCTGTGTTCGAGCTGCCGCGTGTTCCGTTTGATGCCAATCAGGGCGTGCGGGTGCCGCGTCCCGAAGTCGGGTGGGAAACCTGGAAGCTCGCCCTGCCCGATGGCAGCACGCCCGAGGTGGCCGTGGTGTCCATGGGCAATCCGCACGCGGTGCAGTGGGTGGACGATGTGGATACCGCACCGGTGTTGACCCAGGGCCCGCTGATCGAGCATCACGCGGCGTTTCCGCGCCGCGTCAACGTGGGTTTTCTGCAAGCCCTCAGTCGCTCCCAGGTACGGCTGCGTGTGTTTGAGCGAGGCGCCGGCGAAACCCTGGCGTGTGGCACGGGCGCTTGCGCAGCTGTGGTGGCCGGCATCCGCCTGGGCCGACTCGACCCCGAGGTTCAGGTGCAGACCCGCGGGGGTGTGCTGACCATTGCCTGGGCGGGGGGCGGTCACGCCTCAGCGGCCCTGACCCGTCCTGTTTTCATGAGTGGCCCGGCCACCACCGTCTTTCTAGGCGAGATCGAGATCCCGACATGAACCCTTCCTCCATGAACCCCATCACTGAAGACGACATCGCCAACTTCCTGGTTCACACGCCAGACTTTTTTGCTCGCCATGCGGAACTGCTGTCGGTGGTGCGTTTGACCAGTCCGCACAGCCAGCGCGCGGTCAGCCTCCAAGAGCGTCAGGCCGAGATGCTGCGTGAAAAGATTCGTGCGCTGGAGTTGCGCATGATGGACATGATTCGCAATGGCAACGACAACGCCATCCTGGCGGATCGTTTGCACCGCTGGTCGCAAAGCCTGCTGCTGACCCGCGTGAGTCGCGACCTGCCGCACACGCTGACCGACCAATTGCAAAACCAGTTCATGGTGCCCCAGGTGGCGCTTCGAATTTGGAGCGTGGCCGACGAATTCACCATCGAGCCGTTTGCGCAAGGCTGCAGCGAGGACGTACGCAACTTTGCCACCAGCCTTTCGCAGCCCTATTGCGGCGTCAACACGGGCTTTGAGGCGGTGCAGTGGCTGCCCGAACCAGCCGCTGCCCAATCTCTGGCCATGGTGGCGCTGCGTCCCCACGCGGAGCCCCAGGCGGCTGCGCTCAGCAGCACGCCCGAGCGGGAAACCCTGCCGCCGGCCATCGGCCTGCTGGTGCTGGCATCGCCCGACCCGCAGCGTTATCACGCGGGCATGGGCACCGAGTTTCTGGAACGCATGGGCGAGATTGCCAGCGCGGCACTCAGCCGTCTGCGCTGAGCCCGCGCGGCGTGGTTTGGCGCCTGAATCATGAGCCTGCCATCCCTGGTGCAGCGCTACCTGGACCATGTTCAGTTTGAAAAGCGGCTGGCGGCGCGAACCCTGGCCTTGTACACCGAGGATCTGCACAAGCTGTGTGCGTGCGCGCAGCAGACGGGCATTGAGCTGGCCCAGGTGCAATCGGCACACATCCGTCGTTGGATGGCAGGCATGCACGCCGCAGGGCGATCCGGCCGCGGGATTGCGCTCATTCTGTCGGGGTGGCGTGGTTTCTACACCTGGATGGCGCGTGAAGGGCTGGTGAGCGCCAACCCTGTGCATGGCATTCGGGCCCCGCGCCAGGCCAAGCCCCTCCCCAAAGCCCTGAGCGTGGAAGAGGCCTTGCAACTGGCCAATCATCAGGAACCCGAGTCCGACCCCTGGGCAGAGGCCCGGGATGCCGCCATGGTGGAGCTGCTGTATGGCAGTGGTCTGCGGGTGGGCGAATTGGTGGGCCTGGATTGCGTGGCCTCTGACCGTGCCCGTGGCTGGCTGGATTTGGACGGCGGGTTGGCCCATGTATTGGGCAAGGGTAGCAAGCGACGCAGCGTGCCGCTGGGAGGACCAGCAGTGCAAGCGGTGCGGCGTTGGCTGGAGGTGCGCACGGCGGCTGCTCCGCCAGGACTGGCGCTGGACGCCGAGGCCTTGTTTGTGGGTCCGCGTGGCCGGCGCATGACGCCCCAGAGCGTGTGGCAGCGCCTGCGTACCCGTAGCCAGCGGGCCGGGGTGGCGGTGCCCGTGCATCCGCACATGCTGCGGCACTCCTTTGCCAGCCATGTGCTGCAGTCCAGTGGCGACTTGCGCGCGGTGCAGGAGTTGCTGGGTCATGCCAGCATCAGCACCACCCAGGTGTACACGCGGCTGGATTTTCAGCACCTGGCCAAGGTCTATGAGGCCGCGCATCCGCGCGCGCGGAAAAAGCCGACCTGAACTTGGCCAGGCAGCTTCTCTTCGGCGCAGGGGCAGGGGGCTTTCACCGACAATACGGCCCATGAAAACCATCAAATTGCGCCCCGGCAAGGAGCGCTCGGCCTTGCGTCGCCACCCCTGGATTTTTGACAGCGCCGTGGGGCGTGGCGGTGGCGACCCAGGCGAAACTGTTCGGATCGAATCCGACTCCGGCCAATTTCTGGGCTGGGCCGCCTTCAGCCCCACCTCCAAAATTCGTGCGCGCATCTGGAGTTTTGACGACACCGAGCGCATCGATGCGGGCTTCTTTGAGCGCCGACTGGCCCAGGCCATCGCGGCCCGCAGCCGTTTTGACATTCGCAGTGATGGCATGCGCCTGGTGCATGGCGAATCGGACGGCTTGCCGGGCCTGATCGTGGATCGTTACGGTGACACCCTGGTGGCGCAGTTTCTTTCCAGTGGCACGGAACGCTGGAAAGACACCATCGCCGACGCTCTGTTGTCGCTCACGGGGCTCAGCCGTCTGTACGAGCGCTCTGATTCGGGGGTGCGTCAACTGGAAGGTCTGGCGCCAGCGACCGGTTGGTTGCGCTGCCCTTCGGGCGATGAATCACGCACCGAACTGACCTTGCGCGAGCATGACTGGCAGCTCACTTTGGACATCATCGAGGGTCACAAAACCGGTTTTTATCTGGACCAGCGCGACAGCCGCCACCTATTTGCCGAGCATGTGGCTCGCCTGAATTCCGCCCGGGTGCTCAATTGCTACTGCTACACCGGGGGCTTTACCGTGGCGGCTCTGGCCGGCATGCGCCGCAGCGGCCTGCTGGGGCAAGGCGGGCATGTCACCTCGATTGACTCCTCAGGGCCAGCCATTGCCCGTGCGCGTGGCAATGCTCGCCTGAATGGGTTTGATGAAGCCAACACCACCTTTATGGACGCCGATGTCAACCAGTCCTTGCGCCAGTTCCACCGTGAGGGGCGCACGTTTGACGCCATCGTGCTGGATCCGCCCAAGTTTGCGCCGACTGCGGCCCATGCCGATCGAGCCGCGCGTGCCTACAAAGACATCAACCGCCTGGCCTTCAAAATTCTGGAGCCAGGGGGTGTGCTGTTCACCTTCAGCTGCTCGGGGGGGATTGGTGCCGAGCTGTTCCACAAAATCGTGGCCTCGGCGGGGACCGATGCCGGCGTGGACGGGTACATCTCGGCGCGCCTGCAGGGCGCACCGGACCATCCCATGACCATCACCTTCCCGGAGGGCGAGTACCTCAAGGGCTTGATCGTGGTCAAGAAGGCAGGCTGACAGCCTCTGACTGTGTGTCAACGCACATTCGCAGGGTGAGGTGCCTGGTGTCCCCGTGGGGGATTGAATTGGCGGCTACACTGCCCAACTGACCTGATTGGCCCATTTGCGATTGTTTTCCCATGCTGATTCCTGCCACCATCCTCACCGGTTTTCTGGGTTCCGGAAAAACCACCTTGCTCAAGCGCGTGCTGACCGAGGCCCACGGCCAGAAAATTGCCGTGATCGAGAACGAATTCGGCGAGGAAAACATCGACAACGACATCCTGGTCTCCGACACCCAGGAGCAGATCATCCAGATGAGCAACGGCTGTGTCTGCTGCACCATCCGTGAAGATCTGCGCACCACCTTGCGTGAACTCGCTGAAAAGCGCCGCAAGGGCGAACTGGACTTTGAGCGCGTGGTGATTGAAACCACCGGCCTGGCCGATCCCGGCCCCGTGGCGCAAACCTTTTTCATGGACGACGAGATCGCCGAGGGCTTTTTGCTGGACTCCATCCTCACGCTGGTGGATGCCAAACATTCGGCCCAGCAGCTCAATGACCGCCAGGAGGCGCGTCGCCAGGTGGGTTTTGCCGACCAGATTTTCATCAGCAAGTCCGACCTGGTGTCACCCCAGGAACTTGATGCCCTGCAGCACCGCCTCAAGCACATGAACCCCCGTGCCCCGCAAAAAGCGGTGCACTTTGGCGAAGTGTCGCTGGCCGAGGTGTTTGACCTGCGTGGTTTCAATCTCAACGCCAAGCTCGACATTGACCCCGACTTTTTGAACGAGGGTCACGACCATGCGCACGGTGAGCACTGTGATCACCCCTCGCACCATCACCACGACGAGCACGGCCATGACCACGTCCATGGCGAGCACTGTGACCATGATCATGCGCACGGCGAGCACTGCGATCACCCCTCGCATCATCACGGCCACCACCATCACCACGATGACGACGTCAAGAGCTTTGTCTTCAAGTCGCCGCGCGCCTTTGACCCGGCCAAGCTGGAGGACTTCCTAGGCGCCATCGTCAACATCTATGGTCCCCGCATGCTGCGCTACAAGGGCGTGCTCCACATGAAGGGCACGGACCGCAAGGTGATTTTCCAGGGTGTGCACCAACTCATGGGCAGCGATTTGGGACCGGCCTGGGGGCCGGACGAGGCCCGAATGAGCAAAATGGTGTTCATTGGCATCGATTTGCCGCGCGATATTTTCGTCCAGGGCCTGGAACAGTCCTTAGTCTGAGTACAATCCGCGCGCCGCACACGCCAGGGTCTTGTCGACCCGGGTAGTCTGGGGTACATATTCACAAAAAACATGCACGACGCCAGCACCGCCAACGCACCCGCCTTGTCATCAGGCGTTGCCGGCCTGTGAGGAGACAACCGTGAAAGCCCCAGCCCGATCCAATGCCGCCAAGGCCAAACCTGCTGCCCGTCCCGCCGCATCGGCCAAGGGTAAGCCGGTGGCCAAGACAGCTACCAAGACGCCTGTGAAGGCGCCCGCGAAGCCCGCCGCCAAGGCACCCGCCAAGCCGGTGGTGAAACCCGCCAGCAAGGTCACCCCGAAGTCGGTTGCCAAGCCCGTGCCCCCGAAACCTGTGGCGAAACCCACGGCCAAGGCCTCTGCCACCAAGGTGCCGGTCAAAGCGTCTGGCAAAAGTGCCAGTGTGGCGGCCAAGGCACCGGTGAAGTCGCCATCCGCCAAGAGCACGCCCAAGACCGCCGTGAAGGCGGTCGCCAAGGGCGTGCCTTCTCCAGCCACCAAGGCGGCGCCCAAATCGGCGCCTGCGCCCAAGGCTGCTGTCAAAGCGGCACCCAAAGCCGTGGCAGCGCCCGTCCCCAAGACGGCCGCCAAGCCTCAAGCCACGTCTGCCGCCCCTGTGGCAGTCAAACCTGTGACGGCGAAAGCCGCCACCGTGCCGGTGCCGCCCGCACCGGCCGCCACACCTGTTCCCTCCGTTGCACCGAATGCCGCGCCTCGCAAGTCCTCCCGGGCAGCGAAAGCAGCGGCCATGGTGCCTCCTCCCCCGGCCCCGGTGGTGGCCTCCACAGCGGCAAAAGCCAGCTATGGACCCGCCAAAGCCCCTCCTCCTTCAGTCGTACCCGTGATCCCCAAGAAAGACGCCAAACTCGCCAATAACTGGAAGACCAAGCCGCTTGAGCAGCTCGTCGATGCCGACGTCATGGCCATGCCTGACGCCGAGTACATGAACGATGTCCAAATGGCCTTCTTCCGTCGCAAGCTTGAGCAACTCAAGCAAGACATTCTGAATAACGCCGGCGAAACCACCGAACACCTGCGCGAGGATACCGTGATCGTCCCCGACCCGGCTGATCGCGCCACCATTGAGGAAGAGCACGCCCTGGAGTTGCGTACCCGCGACCGTGAGCGCAAACTGCTCAAGAAGATCGAGCAATCCATCCAGCGCATTGATGCCGGCGACTACGGCTATTGCGACGAAACTGGCGAGCCCATCGGCGTGGGGCGCTTGCTGGCACGGCCCACGGCAACCCTGTCCCTAGAGGCACAGCAGCGTCGTGAACTCAAACAAAAAATGTTTGGGGACTGAGTCGCCACTTGTCCGGGCGCCATACGCATGACGCGGGCCCAGGGCTGCACACCACAGAAAGCCACCTTCGGGTGGCTTTTTTGTGGGCGTCATGGTCGGCAGCGCCGCCCATCATCCGGGCTGGGTCGTTCCGAATAAATATTTAGACGCGCAATGTGGGGTGTCCCGCAGGCGTCAAATTCCTAAAGTCTCACTTTCAGAGATTTTTCTAAGTGCTTAATTTAGAACGGAAAAATTTCCCCATTCGTTCGCTGGAGTCGCTTCTAAGTCATTGATTTCATTGAAAAAAATCGTATTCCACCTCTTGCGGTTCAAAGAATTCCTGCTACAGTGCAAGAAAGTGCAATTAAGTGGTGAAAAGTGTCATCAAAACTTTTCACGCGCGGACTTGCTGTTGTTTGAATCGGGGTCGGAACAGTCGTGTTTCAAGGTGCATCATCGCTGAGTCTGGATGGCAAGGGTCGCTTGTCGGTGCCCACGCGTCACCGCGACGTGTTGCTGGCTACCGCACAGGGGCAGCTGACCATCACGCGCCATCCGCATGGCTGCCTGATGATTTTTCCGCGCCCTGAGTGGGAGAAGTTCCGCGAGCGCATCGCCGCGCTGCCCATGAGTGCGCAGTGGTGGAAGCGCATCTTCATGGGCAACGCCATGGATGTGGACATGGATGGCACCGGACGGGTGCTGATCTCCCCGGAATTGCGCAATGCCGCCGGTATCCAAAAAGACACCATGCTGCTGGGCATGGGGAATCACTTCGAGTTGTGGGACCGGACCAGCTACGAGGCGCAAGAGGCGCAAGCCCTGCAGGGTGACATGCCCGATGTGTTCAAGGACTTCTCTTTCTGAAGGCCAACGGTGCAATCGCCATGGACACACACCACCGTTTTGTTGCACGAAGCCGTTCAGGCGCTGGCCGTGCAACCGCAAGGAACGTACGTGGATGCCACGTTCGGTCGTGGCGGGCACTCTCGGCTCATCCTGGCGCAACTGGGGCCCCAGGGGCGTTTGATCGTGTTCGACAAGGACCCCGAGGCGATTGCGCAAGCGCAGGCCTTGAACGATGCGCGCATCACCATCCGCCACGAGGGGTTTGCGGCGCTGTCGAGCTTGCCGCCTGCATCGGTGGCGGGGGTGCTCATGGACCTGGGCGTGAGCTCGCCGCAGATCGACAACCCGGCGCGCGGTTTTTCTTTTCGTGCCGACGGCCCCCTGGACATGCGCATGGACCCCACGCGTGGTCAGAGCGTGCGGGAGTGGCTGGAGACAGCTTCACAGCAGGATATTGCGGAGATCATTCGTGACTATGGCGAAGAACGGTTTGCTGTTCCGATTGCAAAGGCGATTGTTGCTCGCCGACAGGAACGGGGCACTCCTGCAACCACCGCTGAGCTGGCCCAACTCGTGGCTGGCA
>VEQI01000112.1 GCA_018883305.1 Limnohabitans sp.
GTGCAGGACGAAGGCGGGCATGGTCTGTACCTCTACAGCGCCGCCGAAACCCTGGGCACCAGCCGGGACGAGATGCTGGCCGCGCTGCACAGCGGCAAGGCCAAGTACAGCTCCATCTTCAACTACCCCACCTTGAACTGGGCCGATGTGGGCGTGATTGGCTGGCTGGTGGATGGCGCGGCCATCATGAACCAGATCCCGCTGTGCCGCTGTTCCTATGGTCCGTATGCGCGTGCCATGGTGCGGGTCTGCAAGGAAGAGTCTTTCCACCAGCGTCAAGGCTATGAAGCCTTGCTGTCCATGATGAAGGGCACCGCTGAGCAGCGTGCCATGGTGCAAGACGCCGTCAACCGCTGGTGGTGGAAGTGCCTGGCCATGTTTGGACCGCCAGACGATCAAAGCCCCAACAGCGCACAAGGCATGCGCTGGGGTATCAAGCGCATCAGCAACGACGAGCTGCGCCAGAAATTTGTGGACGCCACGGTCCCCCAGGCCGAGGTGCTGGGCATCACCCTGCCTGATCCGGACTTGAAGTGGAACGAGAGCCGTCAGCACTACGACTACGGTCCGATCGACTGGGACGAGTTCTGGGCCACCGTGAACGGCAACGGCCCGTGCAACAAAGAGCGCCTGGCCACCCGGGTCAAGGCCTGGAATGACGGTCAGTGGCTGCGCGATGCCGCCCTGGCCCATGCCCACAAACAGACACAACGCGCCATCAAGGAGGCCGCATGAGCACCCCGACCGCCACCCCCGCCCTCAAGGAATGGCCCCTGTGGGAGGTGTTTGTTCGCAGCAAGCAAGGACTGGAGCACAAGCACTGCGGCAGCCTGCATGCCAGTGATGCCCAGCACGCCCTCCAGATGGCCCGCGATGTCTACACGCGTCGCCAGGAAGGTGTGAGCATCTGGGTGGTGCCCTCCGCCACCATCACGGCCAGCGAGCCCGACGACAAAGGCGAACTGTTTGATCCGGCGGCCAGCAAAATTTACCGTCATCCCACCTTTTACGTGCTGCCCGACGAAGTGGGGCACATGTGATGGACACGCACGTCACCCCGGCGAAAGCGCCGGAAGATTACCTGCTGCATCTGGCCGATAACGCCATGGTGCTGGGACAGCGCAACGCCGAATGGTGCGGCCATGGCCCCATCCTTGAGGAAGACATTGCGATGGCCAACGTGAGCCTTGACCTGATTGGTCAGGCGCGTCTGCTGTACCAATTGGTGGCCGAACGACGCGGCCAAGGTTGTACCGAAGACACCCTGGCGTACTTCCGCGATGTGCCGCAGTTCAGGAATTACACCCTGCTGGAACTGCCCCATCACGGCCCTCTGGTGGGCTATGCGGTCGCCGAACGCGACTACGCCGTCACCCTGGTGCGCAACTTCCTGATCAGTGCCCTGATGGTGGAGGTGTGGGCGGGCTTGTCGCATGCCCCGGATCCCGAGTTGGCGGCCATCGCCGAACGCTCGCTCAAGGAAACACGTTATCACCTGCGCCATTCGCATGACTGGTTGGTTCGCCTGGGTGATGGCACGGATGAGTCACACCAACGCATGCAAGCCGCGCTGGATCACCTGTGGGCCTACACCCAGGAGTTTTGGACCGCCACCGATCTGGAAGCGGCAGCGACCCAGCAAGGCCTGGACATGGCGGCCATCCGTCACGCCTGGCAAACCACCGTGACCGCAGGTCTGGCACAAGCCACGCTGCGTCAGCCAGCCGACGGTGGCTATGTCTCGCAAGGCAAGCAGTGTGTGCATTCAGAGCACCTGGGCTATTTGCTGGCCGAGATGCAATCCCTGGCGCGTGCGCATCCGCAAGGGCAATGGTGAATCCGTTGATCCAGAAAGCCTGGGAGGTGCTGGAGACGCTCACGGATCCGGAAATTCCGGTGGTGTCCTTGCGCGACATGGGCATCGTGCGCGACGTGCTTCTCCACGATGACGGGCTGGAGGTCATCATCACGCCCACCTACAGCGGTTGTCCCGCCATGGAACAAATCGAGGACGATATGCGGACCTCGCTTGCACAGCTTGGCGTGCCTGTCCGTGTGACCACGCGACTCTCTCCCGCCTGGACCACCGACTGGATGAATGACGCGGCACGCGAGAAGCTGCGCGCTTATGGCATCGCGCCGCCCCATCGCTGTGCAACCGTCATTGACAACGTGGTGCAATTGGCGCCCCGAGCTGCGTCGCGTCTGACCGCTCCCGATCGTCCGGCATGCCCGCAATGTGGGTCCCTCCAGACCACCGAGGTGTCTCACTTTGGATCGACGGCCTGCAAAGCGCTGTACAAGTGCCTGAACTGCCTGGAACCGTTCGACTATTTCAAACCCTACTGAATTCCTCAAGGCTCACCATGTCCGCATCGCCACGATTCCATGACCTGCGCGTCAGCCGCGTTGACGACGAAGCGGCCGGTTCGGTTGCCGTCACCCTGCATGTGCCCGAGGCCCTGCGCGAAACCTTTGCCTTCGAGCCCGGCCAATTCCTGACACTCCGAGCCACCATCGATGGCCAGGATGTTCGACGCAGCTATTCCATCTGCTCCACCCGTGGTCGACTGCACACGCACGGTGAATTGCAAGTGGGCATTCGACCCGTGGAAGGCGGCGTCTTCTCCAATTGGGCGGCGCAGCAGTTGAAGATGAACGACACGCTGCGTGTCATGCCGCCTGATGGCCGGTTTGTCATCCAACGACCGCGGGCTTTGCATCGCGTGGGCTTTGCCTCCGGGTCGGGCATCACACCCATTCTGTCCATCATGGCCTCCACGCTGGAGGAACAGCCCGGCACCAAGTTCACCCTGGTGTATGGCAACCGCCGCATGGACAGCGTGATGTTCAATGAAGCGCTGCAGGACCTGAAAGACCGTTATCCGGATCGACTCACCCTGGTCCATGTGCTCTCGCGCCAGGCGCAGGAGGTGGATTTGCTGCAAGGTCGAATCGATGGCGACAAGGTGCGCGCCCTCATGGCCACGCTGCTGCCCGTCAAAAGCATGGATGAAGTCTTCATCTGTGGCCCCGAGGCCATGATTGAAGCCACCGAGCAAGCCCTGGTGCAGGCGGGCGTACCCGCCGAGCGCATTCGCACCGAACGCTTCGTCACGCCTGGCTCACCCGCACCGCGCGGTACAGCCACGGCCCGCGCCACCGAATCCGCCCAAACCGCCCCCGTGCGTCTGACAGTCGTCCTGGATGGTAAGCAGCACGAGATGGGCCTTCACCCCAACGAGAACATTCTGGACGTCGCCCTCAACCAGGGCCTGGACCTGCCTTACTCCTGCAAGGGCGGTGTCTGCGTGACCTGCCGCTGCAAGGTGCTGGAGGGTGAAGTCACCATGGACAAAAACTTCGGCCTCGACCAAGACGAAGTGCAGCAAGGTTACGTGCTGAGCTGCCAGTCTCGCCCCATCACCCCCCACCTGGTGGTGAGCTTCGACGAACGCTGAACCCAGCCATCGAACCCACGGGAAATTGGGGTCAGATTCCAATTAATTTTGCTAGCAACGCTGTCGTGCGTTAATCGGAATCTGACCCCAATTAGCCCCATTAACCCATGAGGTTGAGGTTGCGGCAGATGGCGAGGGTGGTGGCGCTTTGGTTCATGCTGTAGAAGTGCAGCGAGGGCACACCGGCGGTGCGGAGTTGATCGCACAGGTCGGTGACGACATCCAGGCCGAAAGCTTTGATGGAGGCGGTGTCGTCGCCGAAAGATTGCAGGCGGAGGCGGATCCAGCGCGGGATTTCGGCGCCGCAGGCGTCGGAAAAACGCAGCAGTTGAGATGAGTTGGTGATGGGCATGATGCCGGGTACCACAGGCACATCGGCGCCCAGTTTGTGTGCTTCGTCCACGAAGCGGAAGTAAGCGTCAGTGTTGTAAAAATACTGGGTGATGGCCGAGTCAGCGCCCGCCTTCACCTTGGTGGCATACGCTCGCAAATCTGCTTCGGGCGAACGGGCCTGCGGGTGGACTTCCGGATAGGCCGCCACTTCAATGTGAAAGTCGCGCCCGGTTTCCGTGCGAATGAACGCCACCAGGTCGCTGGCATACTGAAACTCACCACCCGCACCGTAGCCACTGGGCAGATCGCCACGCAACGCCACAATGCGACGCACCCCCATGGCACGCAATTCATGCAATTGCGCACGAACACTCTCACGCGTGGCCCCGATGCACGACAAATGCGAGGCCGCTGACACGCCCTCATCCAGAATCTCCTTCACGGTGGAAAACGTGCCGGACTGGGTAGAGCCCCCCGCACCAAACGTGACCGAGCAAAATTCCGGCTTGAGCGCATACAAGGCTTGCCGGACCATACGCAACTTGCTGACCCCGTCCTCGGTCTTAGGCGGAAAAAATTCAATGCTCAGTGCGGGTTGTGCGCTCATGGCCACTCCTGTCTGCCTGTCATGCGGGTGCGCGCCGCGCACCCAACCAAAATTCACGATTGCCATCACCCCCGGTGATGACACTGTTCCAATACCCTTCGACCGTCAACGCCTGCACCTGGCAGGCATCGCGGATACGGGCCTCCACACGCGCATACGACGCCGGATCACGCACCAGACCACCTTTGCCGATATCAGCAGGCTGCAATTCGAACTGCGGCTTGACCAGCAACAGCAAACGCCCTGACGGTCCCAGCAACGGCCGCAACAGTGGCAAGACCAAGGTGAGCGAGATGAAGGACAAGTCGCCCACGATCAGGTCAAAGCCTTGTGCGGCACCTGGCAGGCGCTCATCACCAGGCACCAGGTCACGGGCGTTGCAATGCTCGACACACACCACCCGAGGATCGGCACGCAAGCGTTCATGCAACTGTCCATGCCCGACATCCACGCCGACGACCTGCGCCGCGCCGTGTTGCAACAGGCAATCGGTAAAGCCCCCGGTACTTTGCCCCACATCCAGGCAGCGCCATCCGTTGACTGACCATCCACTGGCGCGCAATGCGCCCTCCAGTTTCAAGCCACCGCGCGACACGTAACGGGACTCGGCATCATCCAGCAACATCAGCTCGACAAACGCGGACAACTCGTCGCCATTTTTGGCCACGCGCTGCCAGGCACCCATCGGTCCGGCACGCCAGATGACGCCCGAGGCAATCAGCCGCTGCGCTTGTGAGCGCGAAGCGGCCAGGCCGCGTTCAACGAGAAGTTGATCCGCGCGCACCGATCTCAATAACGGTAGGTGTCAGGCTTGTAGGGTCCTTGCTTGGGCACCCCGATGTAGGCCGCCTGATCGTCCGTCAACTCGGTCAGCATGGCGCCCACTTTCTTGAGATGCAAGCGCGCCACTTTCTCGTCCAGATGCTTGGGCAGCACATAGACCTTGCCCACGTCATAGCCTTCCGGATGCGTGAACAGTTCAATCTGCGCAATGGTCTGATTGGCGAACGACGATGACATCACAAAGCTGGGATGACCTGTGCCGCAACCCAGGTTGACCAGACGCCCTTTGGCCAGCAGGATGATGCGCTTGCCATCGGGGAAGATCACGTGATCGACCTGCGGCTTGATCTCTTCCCACTGACACTTCTCTTCCAGCTTGGCGACCTGGATTTCGTTGTCGAAGTGACCGATGTTGCAAACGATGGACTGATCCTTCATGGCGGCCATGTGCTCGTACGTGATGACGTCGCGGTTGCCGGTGGTGGTGACAAAAATGTCCGCCTTGTCGGCCGCGTATTCCATGGTGACGATCTTGTAGCCTTCCATCGCGGCCTGCAGCGCGTTGATGGGGTCGATCTCGGTCACCCACACCTGGGCGGACAAGGCGCGCAGTGCCTGGGCTGAACCCTTGCCCACGTCACCATAGCCCGCCACCACCGCCACCTTGCCGGCCACCATCACGTCGGTGGCACGCTTGATGCCGTCCACCAGCGATTCGCGGCAACCGTACAGGTTGTCGAACTTGCTCTTGGTGACGGAGTCGTTCACGTTGATGGCACGGAACATCAGGGAACCCTTGGCGGACATTTCCTTCAAGCGGTGCACGCCCGTGGTGGTTTCCTCGGTCACGCCAATGATTTGCGCGCTTTTGCGGCTATACCAGGTGCTGTCCTCGGCCAGCTTGGCCTTGATGGCGGCAAACAGAATGCGCTCTTCGTCGCTGCCCGGATTGGCCAGCACGGCGGGGTTTTTCTCGGCCTGCTTGCCCAGGTGCATCAGCAGGGTGGCGTCACCACCGTCATCCAGAATCATGTTGGGGCCTTCACCCTCGGCGCCCTTGGGGCCGAAGTCGAAGATGCGATGGGTGTAGTCCCAGTAGTCTTCCAGGGTTTCACCCTTGACGGCAAACACAGGCGTGCCATTGGCGGCAATGGCCGCCGCCGCATGATCCTGCGTGGAGAAAATGTTGCAAGAAGCCCAGCGCACCTGCGCACCCAGTGCCTGCAGGGTCTCGATCAGCACGGCCGTCTGGATGGTCATGTGCAGGGAGCCGGTGATACGTGCGCCCTTAAGAGGCTGCTTGGCCGCGAATTCCTCGCGGATGGCCATCAGACCGGGCATCTCGGTCTCGGCGATCTTGATTTCTTTGCGACCCCAGGCAGCCAGGGACAGATCAGCGACCAGGTGGTCAGCATGGGAGGGTTTGAGTACAGCGTTCATGGTTCGGCTCCGTTGAGTGAACCACTGTGACGAAGGCAAGAACACGAGAGAACTCGAGGTGCTCACCTCACGTCGACAGTGGGTGAGCGCAGTTGGATAAAGATCCGAGCCTCGCCTGCGTGTGAAAGGGGTGCAGGCTGCAGCGCTCCTCGGTTGGCGTCATTTTATCAAGTTTGCGATGGCTACCGAAAAGAGAGGATTGTTTGAACGCCGCCCAGGTGGTGTCATACCCACCTGCTGCGCCTCACCGGAAACCTCTATGCTTGCCCCTGCCGCTCCCCGTTTTCTCGTGGTTGACGATCAAATCGTCCACCGCCTGTGCGCCCGAGTGATCCTGCAGCACGCCTGGCCTGGCTGCGTGGTCGAGGAGGCCAACAGTCTGCGCTGGGCGCGCGCCTTTCTGGCTGAGCGCCATTACGACCTGATGTTGCTGGATTTCCATTTGCCCGATGGCATTGGCATCGAGTTGTTGCAACCCTCACAGCCCGCAAGACCTGCATGGGAAACGCCTGTCCGTGTCCCTGGCATCGGCATGAGCAGTGATCGCACCCCGGCCATCCTGCTGGCGTGTGCCCAAGCCGGCCTGGACACCTTGCTGGACAAGCCCCTTCAGGCCGACGAATTGCGGCAGGCCGTGCACCATCATCTGCCCGCCCCGTCCCGGGTCATGTCAGCCGCAGAGGCTATGATGCAGGCCTCCCCGGAAATTTCTCATGACGTCACTTCTCGAAGAAGTGCGCCGTCGGCGCACCTTTGCCATCATCTCCCACCCCGACGCGGGTAAAACCACCCTGACCGAGAAGCTGCTGCTGTTCTCGGGCGCCATTCAAATTGCTGGATCCGTCAAAGCCCGCAAGGCCAGCAGACACGCCACCAGTGACTGGATGGAAATTGAAAAGCAGCGCGGCATTTCCGTGGCCTCATCGGTCATGCAGATGCTGTACCGCGACCACGTCATCAACCTGCTGGACACCCCGGGCCACAAGGACTTCTCAGAAGACACCTATCGGGTGCTCACCGCGGTGGACTCCGCGCTGATGGTGATCGACGCGGCCAACGGCGTGGAGGCACAAACCCGACGCCTGATCGAAGTCTGCCGACAACGCGATACGCCCATCATCACCTTCGTCAACAAAATGGACCGCGAGGTGCGCGACCCCCTGGACATCCTGGACGAAGTGGAGCGCGAACTGGGCATGCCCTGCGTGCCCATGACATGGCCAGTGGGTCAGGGCAAATCGTTCGGTGGCATCATCAATCTGCGCACGCAGGCCATGACCGTCTTCGAGGCTGGCAGCGAACGTCGTCCGCAAGACTTTGAGGCCATTCCCCTGAGCGAGCAAGCAGCCCTGGCCGAGCGCTTTGGCCATGAGTGGACCACGGCCATGGACAGCATGGAACTGGCCACCGGTGCCTCACCCGCCTTTGATCAGGAAGCGTTCCTGGCGGGGCGTCAAACGCCCGTGTTCTTTGGTTCGGGCGTGAACAACTTCGGGGTCATGGAGGTTCTGGACTCGCTGGTCGATCTGGCCCCCTCCCCCCGACCACGCAAGAGCTCGCTGGTGGTCAACAAGGAAGCGGTAGAAAAAACCATTCAGCCCGAGGACGCCGTGTTCTCCGGCGTGGTGTTCAAGGTGCAGGCCAACATGGACCCCTCACACCGTGACCGCATCGCCTTTGTGCGCGTCGCCTCGGGTCAATACAAACCGGGCATGAAGCTCAAAGTGCAGCGCACCAGCAAAGAGCTGCGCCCCACCTCGGTCGTGACTTTTTTGAGCCAACGTCGCGAAGCGGTGGAAGAAGCCTTCGCGGGCGACATCATTGGCTTCACCACGCACGGCGGCGTGCAACTGGGCGACACCATCACCGATGGCGCGTCTTTGCAATACACCGGCCTGCCGTTCTTCGCCCCCGAATTGTTCATGACGGTGATTCTTAAAAATCCGCTGCGCACCAAGCAGTTGCAAACCGGCCTGGCACAGCTGGGCGAGGAAGGCGCCATTCAGGTGTTCAAACCGGAAATTGGAGGCGCCATGCTGCTGGGCGCGGTGGGTCAACTGCAGTTTGAAGTGGTGCAGCACCGCTTGAAGACCGAATACGACTGCGATGTCCGTCTGGAGAGTAGCCAGTACACGGGCGCGCGCTGGATCACGGCGGACACCCCGACAGAGCTGCGTGAGTTCACCAACGCCTACCCGCAACGGCTGGCGCTGGACGCAGCCAACACGCTGGCCTATCTGTGTACCTCGCCATACGACGTGCGACTGGCCCAGGAACGTTTTCCCAAGATTCATTTTCACCCGCTGCGCGAGCATGCAGGCCTTGCACTCGGCTCCGCCGGCTGATCTTCCATGCCCTTTGCGCCGCTGCCGCTACAAGACTGGCCCCTGAACCAGCGCCGGCAT
>VEQI01000438.1 GCA_018883305.1 Limnohabitans sp.
CGTCTGTGCCCATGGTGGGCATGGCCGTGGGCGCCGGCCAAGTGCCCCGCGCACGTCGCGTGGCCTGGATCGCGGGTGGCGTGTCCGCCGTGAACCTGGGCGTGGTGGGTTTGATTGTGTCGTTGATGCCGGAGGTGTGGAGCAGCCTCTTCTCCAAAGACCCGCAAGTGCTGGCGTCGGCCAGCCAGTACCTCAGCCTGGCCGGGCCAGCCTTTCCGCTGTTCGGCTTTGGCCTGACCCTTTACTTTGCGTCCCAGGGTTCAGGGAAAGTCTTGGGACCAGTGATGGCCGCAACCTTGCGCCTGATCCTGGTCATCGTGGTGGGCTCATGGCTGGCCAATGGCACGCCTGAAGCATGGCACTACTACGCACTGGTCGCCGGCGCGATGGCAGTTTATGGCCTTGCCACTGCTACCGCTATTTGGTTCACGCCTTGGGGTGGGCATGGGCATGGGGTCAGGTCTTGAGTTTTGCCATTTTTCTGTGGATAACTACATGTGCTGGCTGACCTCTTGAGTTATCCACAGAAAAATGGCAAAACTCAAGACCTGACCCCATGCTCCCTCACTTCGGGTTGCGCATTTGCAGCAAGAGGTTTTCGTAAGCCCCTTCAGCGAAACGAGACCAGAGAATTTGGTCGTCGCGGAATTTCGCGAAGCTGTTGTAGATCTTTTTCCACTTTGCGTTCTTCTCGGACAGCTCCGCGTAAATATCGTTGCTGGCCTTCCAGGCGGCGACGCCCACATCCTTGGGGAAGGGGCGCACCTGAACGCCGTTGGCGACCAATCGGCGCAGGGCATCGGGGTTGCGGGCATCGTACTTGGCCTGCATTTCCACGTGCGCGTCGCTGCATGCCATCTCGAAAATTTGCTGATAGTCCTTGGGTAGCGCTTCCCAAGCTTTGGCATTCACATACATGGTGATCTGGCCACAAGGATCCCAGTAGCTGGGGTAGTGGTAGACCTTGGCAATTTTGTAGAACCCCAGCTTCTCATCGTCATAGGGTCCCACGAATTCGGCGCCATCGATGGTGCCCTTCTCCAGCGAGGTGTAAATCTCACCGCCGGGCAGGTTTTGAGGCACCAATCCCAGGCGCTGCAAGACCAAGCCGCCAAAGCCACCGATGCGGAACTTCAGGCCTTTGACATCGTTCAAGGACTTCACTTCCTTGCGGAACCAGCCGCCCATCTGGGTGCCGGTGTTGCCGCAGGCAAAGTTCACGATGTTGTAGTCGCGGTAAAACTCGCGTAACAACTGCAAGCCGCCACCGCTGTACATCCAGGCGGTCATTTGGCGCGAGGTCATGCCAAAGGGAATCTGGCCATCCAGCGCAAAGGTGGGGTCCTTGCCAAAGAAGAACACCGACGCGGTGTGCGCGCATTCCACCGTGCCCTGTTGCACAGCGTCGGCCACTTGCAAGGCCGGCACCAGTTCGCCCGGGCCATGCACGCTGATTTCAAAGCGCCCACCGGTCGCGGCTGAGACGCGCTTGGCAACGGTGTCTGCACCCCCATAAATGGTGTCCAGGGCCGTCGGCCAGCTGGAGGCCAGGCGCCAGCGAATCTGAGGCTGGGCCCGCACCACAGCGGGCGCCGCCAGGGCAGCGCCGACGGCTGCGGTTTGAATGAAGGAACGTCGTTCCATGAAGTCTCCTTGAGGGTTGTTGAAAAAGGTTCTTGCATTTCATCCACCAACTGGTATGATGAGTACATGAATGACGATTATGTAAGAACTCCCCCAGGTCGTCAACCGACCCCCGTCACCGATGGCTTGCCCATCGCTAGGCGCAAGCTCTCGCACGAAGTGCTCGACCGCTTGCTGCCACGCATCCGCTCGGGAGAGTTCCCGGTCGGATCCTTGCTGCCCTCTGAGCGCGACATCATGGCCAGCCTCGGCGTGGGCCGCCCTGCGGTGCGCGAAGCTTTGCAAACACTGGAGCGCATGGGCGTGGTAGGCATCGTCCACGGCGAGGGTGCCCGCGTGCTGCCGCTGTCAGCCAACACGGTGATCAGCCAGATTTCCGATGCGGCCATGCATTTGCTCTCGGGCTCGAGCGACTTGCTGGAGCAATTGAA
>VEQI01000113.1 GCA_018883305.1 Limnohabitans sp.
CTTCAGCGGCCAGTACTTCCAGGACCGCTTCCTGATTGCCGATGTGGTGATGAAAGCTGACTTTCCCACCGAACGATGGTTCTGGTTTGATCCACCGTTCCATCGCAACCAGAGCGTGCTGTTGCACAAGCAGTCGGACAACGTCTGGCGGATCGATTTTCAGCTGGGCTGGAACGCTGACCCAGTGGAAGAGAAAAAGCCCGAGAAGGTCATTCCCCGCATTCGCGCCATGCTGGGCCCGCAGGCGGAGTTTGAGCTGGAATGGGTGTCGGTCTACCAGTTCGCTTGCCGCCGCATTGACAACTTCCGCCATCAGCGCGTGATCTTTGCTGGCGATGCAGCGCACCAGGTCTCGCCCTTCGGGGCGCGTGGTGCCAACACAGGCGTGCAGGACTGCGACAACCTGAGCTGGAAACTGCAAGCCGTGCTGGCGGGTGACGCGCCCGAAGCTCTGCTGGATAGCTACCACGAAGAGCGCGCGTATGCGGCCGATGACAACCTGGGCCACTCCACACGCGCCACCGATTTCATCACGCCCAAGAGCCGCAGCTCCACCCGGCTGCGCAACGCGGTGCTGGAGCTGGCACGGACCGAGGCGTTTGCCCGTCCGCTGGTGAACAGCGGGCGGTTGTCTACGCCGACACCTTACTTGTCATCCTCCTTGAATACGCCAGACGAAGACGCCTTTGAAGGCCGCATGCTGCCGGGCACCAATTGCGCGGATGCGCCGATCAGCATAGATGGCCAGGCTGGCTGGCTGCTCAACCAATTGGGCCAGGGGTTTGTGCTGCTGAGCTTTGGGCCCGCATCGCCCGTGAAGGTGGGCAACATCACCGCCAAAGTGCTGGAGGTGGGCAAGGATGTGCTGGACAGCCAGGGCTTGCTTAAGCAGCGCTATGACGGTCAACCTGGTACGGTGTACCTGATCCGACCTGATCAACACGTGGCCGCACGCTGGCGAGCCTTTGACGCGGCTGGTGTGACGCAAGCCTTGCGTCGTGCCTTGACACTGAACTGAAGGGAACGTTGAACATGTCCGCACTCATTCGCACCCCCAACATTCCGGATCAGGACCACTTCTATGCCGAGCTCATCAATGCCCAGCGCCAGCTGAGCGATGAACAGGCTGACCTGATGATCGCCAAGCTGGCGCTCATTTTGTGCAACCATGTAGGCGACCGTCAGGTGCTGCGCGAGGCGATGACGCTGGCGCGCGAGAACACGCTGGCCTGCGCCTGAGGCGGCCGCGTCAGATGGCCGCGTTAGATAGCTGCATCAGGCTGCTGCGTGGGTAGATTCTGCTTGCGCCAGGACCTGCTGAGCCTGCAACCACACCGGTCGATCCACCAGCTTGCCGCGCACCGCCACGGCGCCCAACGAGCCACCTTCCAAGGCGCGCACCACCTCATGGGCCCAGGCGATCTCGGCTTCGGTGGGTTCAAAGGCGCGGTTCACATGCGCCACCTGACGTGGGTGAATGCACAGTTTGCCGCCCATGCCAAAGCGGCGTGAACGTTGCGCCTCACGCGCCATGACGTCTTCTTCATCAATGGACAAGCACACGCCATCCAGGGGTGCTTGCAAACCGGCGGCTCGCGAAGCCAGCACCAGATGGGTGCGCACGGCATCCAGTTCCTCGCCATCACCGCCGATGCCTGCATCGGCCATGAAGTCCACCGTGCCAAAGGCCAGTCGCGTCACACCCGTCACGCGTGACAATGCCAAGGCGGCAAAGTGTCCTTGCACGGATTCCACCAGAGGAATCAGCCCCTGGTTGGGGCGCAAGCGGGACTGCACCTGGCGCAGTCGATCGGCATCATCCGCTTTAGGCAACATCAGGCCCTGCACGCGGGGCGAACTGGCCAGGCTGAGATCGTCTTCGCCCCACGGCGTGTCCAGAGGGTTGATACGCACATAGACCGGTTGGCGGCTGGTGGCCAACCACTCACGCAGATGTTCACGTGCTGCCGGTTTGCGTTCCGGTTGCACCGCATCCTCCAGGTCCAGAATGACCGCGTGTGCGCCACTGGCCAGGGCTTTGTCAAAACGCTCCGGACGGTCACCAGGAACGAACAGGAAGGATCGGGGGGTGCGTGCAGTGGTACTCATGGGGCGTGTCAGGTGGCGGGGCCCGTGCCCCATTCTCGTTGCAGGACCGTGGTGTAGCTGAAGCGTTCTGCCGGATGCGTGCTGTGAGCCCACTCCACCAGTTGCCCCAGCCGATTGCGATAACGACGACTGATCCACAGCCCCGGGCTGCCCACGGGGACATCCAGCGCCAAGGCCGTCTCACGGTCCAGCGCCACGGCCCGAATCTCTTGCTCCACCGCGGTGATGACTTCGCCAAACTGTTGTTCGATGGCTGCGTGCACGGCGAGTTGGAGCGGACCGTCAAGTCCCTTGACCGCACGGAAGGCCGGATGGACCCACAGATGCGTCAGGCAAATGGGCTTGGCGCTGTGCGGAGAGAGTCGTCGCCCGGTGAGATACAGCCAGGTCTCACCCACGCGCGCCTGCAAGGGCTCGGCTTGAGCGGCGTCCAGGCAGACTTGTGCGCGCGACTCGATCACCAGCGTGGTGTCAGTGGCATAGCGGTACAAATCCGCCACGCCCGCCGTGTGTTGCCGATAGGCCGAGTTGGGCTCGGTGGCGCGCACGGTGGTGCCCACACGGGGTTGACGCACCACCAGGCCCAGCTGGGTCAATCGCTTGAGCGCTTCCCGTGCGGTGGAGCGGCTGACCCCGAATTGTTCACACAGGGCATATTCAGTGGGCAGTTGCGAGCCCACCGGATAACGCCCCGCACCAATCTCATTGAGCAAGGTCTGTGCGAGTTGCACATACCGTGGTGTGTGCAGCAGAGCCGAGACAGCAGGGGTGTTCACGTGCCAATGACACCTGATTGGCGCAGCGCCTGACGTGCTGCGTCATCAAATCCCAGGTCCTGCAGCAAGTCATCGGTGTGCTGGCCCATGGTGGGTGCCGGGCGGGTGGGGTGCTCGCCCACGCGTACGGGGGAGGCCACCATGCGCACCGGTCCCTGTGGATGCGCAAAGTCCAGCAAGCGCTCTTGCTCAGCGACGAAGTCGCTCTCCAGCGCCTGAGCCACGTCATACACCGGCGCCACGGGCACGGTGCCCGCCAGACGTTTCACCCATTCCTCGGTGGTCGCGGTTTGCAGCACGGCGTCAATGTCGGCGGTGAGTTGGTCCCGGTTCGCCAGGCGAGCCTTGAAGTTGCCGTACTGCTCGCCGGTGGCCCACTCGGGCTTGCCCAGGGCTTGCGCGAACAGGCCCCAGAACTTTTCCTTGTTGCACATCACGAACAACCAGCCATCTTGCGTTTTGTAGAGTTGGCTGGGCGTGAGCGATGGGTGACTGGAGCGGGGCTCGCGGCGTGTCATGACGCCGGCATTGAGATACCAGGTGGCCAAATAGCACAGGTTATGCAGCGACACATCAAACAGGCTCACATCGACGTCACGCCCGGTGCCCGTGCTGCGGGCGCTGATCACGCCGGCCAGCAAGCCCATGGCGGCGGTGGTGCCTGTCATCAGGTCGATGATGGACAAGCCCATGCGCGCCGGTGGACCATCCGGTTCACCCGTGAGTGAGAGATAGCCGGCTTCGGCTTGCATGAGGTAGTCATAGCCTGGCCAGGCGGCACGAGAGCCGGTACGGCCATACGCCGACAAATGCCCGCACACGATGCGCGGGTTGATGCCTTTGAGCGCGTCGTACGTCAGCCCCAGCTTGGGTGGCAAGTCGCCGCGCAGGTTGTTGAACACCACATCCGCGGTAGACACCAACCGATGCAGCACTTCTTGTCCCTCGGGTTTTTTCAGGTCCAGCGTGAGACTTTTCTTGTTGCGATTGAACGATTGGTAAAAGTGGCTGTCCGCCGGGCCGAAAAAATGCGGACCCACCGAACGCCCCACATCGCCACCATCGTTGGGGTTCTCGATCTTGATGACCTCGGCGCCCAGATCGGCCAGATGCTGGGTGCCAAAGGGGCCGGCACCATACTGCTCGACGGCGATGATCCGCACGCCTTGCAGGGGAAGAGGCGCTGGGGTGCTCATATCCGGTTTCTCTCCAGCAACTGCTTGGCGATGATGAGGCGCTGCAACTCGTTGGTGCCTTCGCCAATCAGCAGCAAGGGAGAGTCACGGTACAGGCGCTCCACGTTGTACTCTTTGGAGTAGCCGTAACCGCCAAAAATGCGCATGGCTTCCAATGAGTTTTCCTGCGCCGCCTCGGTGGCGAAATACTTGGCCATGCCGGCTTCCATGTCGCAGCGCTCGCCCTTGTCGTAGGCTTGGGCCGCGGCGTAGACCAGCAGACGTGCTGCTTGCGTGCGGGTGGCCATTTCGCCCAGCTTGAGTTGAATGGCCTGGTGCTCGGCAATGGGTTTGCCAAAGGTTTTGCGCTGCTGCGCGTACACCACCGCCTCATCGAGTGCGGCTTGCGCCACGCCCAGACCCCGCGCGGCCACGTTGATGCGGCCTAGTTCCAGACCGCCCAGCACCTGTTGCAGGCCACGACCTTCGACGCCGCCAATCAGACGATCCGCTGGCACCCGGTAATTCTCGAAACTGAGCGCGCACGTGTCGATGCCCTTGTAGCCCAGCTTGTCCAGCTTCTTGCTGACGATGAAGCCCGGGCCTTTTTCTGCAATCAGCAGGCTCATGCCCTTGTGTGCCGGACTGGCCTTGGGATCGGTTTTCACCAGCAAGGCCAGACAGTTGCCTTGCTGGCTGTTGGTGATCCACATCTTCGAGCCATTGACCACGTAGGTGTCGCCTTCCAGCTTGGCCACGGTGCGGATGGCTTGCAGGTCGGTGCCGCAATCGGGCTCGGTCAGGCCTATGCCGCCGCGCAGCTCACCGCGTGCAAAGCGCGGCAGATAGTGGGATTTTTGCTCAGGGGTGCCAAAGCGCTGCACCGCCATGGCCATGATGAGGTGCGAGTTGATGATGCCCGAGATGGACATCCACACGCTGGACATGCGCTCGATGATCTTGGCGTAGGTGGTGGTGGACAGGCCCAGCCCGCCGTATTCGGGCGCGATGGTGCAGCCGAACAGGCCCAGGGCCTTCATGTGCTCGACGATCTCGGTGGGGTAGATGTCGTTGTGTTCCAGGTGCTGGACATGCGGCTTGACCTCGGCCGCGAGGAATTTGTCCAGCATGTCCAGGATCATGTTTTCCTGTTCTTGGTCGGTGGTGTGTGGAGTGGTCGTCATGATGAATGGAGAGTGTCAGCGTTGAGCCACCTGACCAAGCAGGTGGGCGAGTTGGGAAGCGGTGTGGTGCTCGATGTCGAGCACGGTGTTGAGAATGGCGTCCGCATGGGCGCGGTTGACGGCGCGTGCGGCGTTGTCATGGAATTTGCCGATGATGTCGGCGTCGCTGATGGGGCGACCCTCGGCCCCACGGTTGATGGGCTCGTGGTGGCGCAAGGTGCGCCCGTCTTCCAGTTCAACGATGACTTCACCGCCAAAGTAGCGCGGGAAGTCTGCCTCGTCATCGGCCTCGCAGATCACCTTGGCGGCCAGGGCCAGAGTTTGCGGATCTTGATAGGCCGAGGGCTCCAGCGCATCCAGGGTGAAGCGACCAAACCGCAAGCCGGTGGCCACCGAGTAGGGAATGCTGAACTGGGCCTCGTAGGCATTGGCAGGCCGGCGTTTGTTTTCAAGAGGCTCGCACACGGTCTTCATGGTGCCAGTGGGCACGCGTGCCACGATGCGCCGAACGGCCGCGCCTTGCCAGGTGTCATGCAACAGGCTGGCCGCGTCTGCGCAAGCGTGGGTGAAGTGGCAGGCAGGAATGGGCTTGACCGCAATGTTGAGCGTCTCCCAGACCTGACCCAGACCCGCTGTGGCGGCGGCCATGTCGCACTGCTGGGTCAACGGCCCCAGGTGACTTTGATACAAGCCAAAACGTCCTTCGTAGGTGGCTTGCGGTCCCAGAAAGCCTTGTGCAGCCAGATGCGCGGCGGTGATGCCGTTGGCTGCAGCCAGACCCGGGTGCAGACGCTTGGTCCAAGCGCCATCTTGCAAAAACTCCAGACTGCCGGCAGACAGCGAGAGGGCGATACCTTGCGCGTGGACCCACTGATCCGTGGGCAGGCCCATGAGGTGAGCCGCGGCCAGCGTGCAGCCAAAACTGCCAATCAGCCCGGTGGGATGAAACCCCACTTGATGGAATCCGCCCTGGGCCACGGCACCCAGACGAATGGCGGTTTCAATGCCCAGGATATAGGCAGCCAGCAAGGCGGTGCCGTCTTGCCCACGGTGCGTGGCCAGGCCCAAAGCCGAAGGCAGCACCGAGGTGGTGGCGTGAATCACGCCGCGTGGGTGAGTGTCGTCAAAGTCCAAGCCATGGATCATCAAGGCATTGACCGTGACCGCATCGCGCAGCGGCAGGCTCACGCCGTTCCCGATCACCGGTATACCGCCAGTCTCACCCGCCGACAGCGACTGGTAGGCCGCCAGCGTGCGACGAGAAAAATCAAACTGCGTGGAGGCCAGCCCGATGCCCAGCGCATCCAGCATCAGATGGCGCGCACGCTGGCGCACGGGCATGGGCACGTCTTGCAGCCGGAACTGGCTGCCGTATTCCGCCAAGGTTTGAGAAATCAGGGTCATGTCAGTCCGCCTTCGCGCCAGACAGCCGCACGGCCAGCGCCCATTTGTCGATCTCGGCCTGGATGTAGCGCGCAAAGTCCTCGGGGCGGGTAGCGGTGGGTTCCGCGCCCAAACCCGAGAGTTGCTCCTTGATGTCTGTCGCCTCCACGTAGTGACTGAGCAGGGCTTTGTGGAGCGTGTCGATCACCTCGCGTGGCGTGCCCTTGGGGGCGGCCAGGCCGATCCAGGCTGGCGCCTCGAAGTTGCCCAGTCCGGCCTCGGCCATGGTGGGCACCTGGGGGGCTGCGGGGTTGCGTGCCTTGCTGGCCACGGCCAGCAGACGCAGCTTGCCCGACTTGCCATGCGGGATGAGCGCGGCACTGGTGTCAATCAGCACCGGCACCTGACCCCCGATGACATCGGTGATGGCGGCTGGCGCGCCCTTGTAGGGGATATGCACCAGGTCGATCCCCTGCGCATTCTTGAACAGCTCCATCGTGAGGTGACTGGTCACGCCACTGCCGGCCGAGGCATAGTGGATCTTGCCCGGCTGCGCTTTGGCCATGGACACCAGTTCAGCCGCGGTCTGTGCCGGAAAGTTCGGGTTGCAGGCCAGGAACAACGGCACGATGGCCAGCTGGCTGATGGGGGTGAAGTCTTTCAGCGGGTGATAGGGCAGCTTGGAATACAGGCTGACATTGATGGCCATGGTGCCGCTGGACCCCACCACCAGGGTGTAGCCATCGGGGGCGGCCTTGGCCACCAGTTCGGAGCCGATGATGCCGGCCGCACCGGGCTTGTTGTCCACCACCACCGGCTGACCCAGGGCCTCTTGCAGTTTCTTGGCCGTGGCGCGGGCGATGATGTCGGTGGCTTGTCCGGGCGGGAAACCCACCACCAGACGAATGGGCCGATCCGGATAGGCCGCGTGGGCGGACCACACGCACAGGCCCAGACTCAGCAGGCCCAGCAGGCGGCGTGCATGTCGATGCAGAGAACTTCTCATGGCAGACCTTTCATGGGGAACTCAAGGGGGGAGGACGCGCAGGGGTTGGGGGCTGTCATTCGCCAACGCCATGGCCGCGCTTGGCCACCAAAAAAGTGCGCTCAAACGTCATGACCTTGACCTGGTCCTGATTGAAGGCGGAGGTCATCACGGTGACCACACCCTGGGTGGGGCGCGATTTGGACTCGCGCTTGTCCAGCACACGGGTTTCCGCATACAGCGTGTCACCGGCAAACACCGGTGCCAGCAGTTGGATATCTTTCCAGCCCAGATTGGCGATGGCCTTGGCGCTCACGTCATTGACGGTCATGCCCACCACCACGGCCAGGGACAGCGGACTGCTCACCAGCAGACGGCCAAACTCGCTCTTGGCGGCAAAGGCGGCGTCGCAGTGCAGGGGGTGCTGGTTCATGGTCAGCAACGAGAACTGGATGTTGTCGTTGTCGGTCAGGGTGCGCCCCGGGCGGTGTTCATACACGTCGCCCACGGTGAAGTCTTCGAAGTAACGGCCATAGGAGGCGCGGTAGCGTTGAGGGGCGATTTCGACGGCGGTCAGCATGTGTGTTCCTCGGATCAATGAATTTGTACGGACAATTAATTTTATGGAACAAATCCACGCGGACTGTCTCGGTTGGGTCAAGGGTTTTCCCTTGGTGAGGGTGAGGTTGTCAGGGCATGGTCCTCCTCATAATGGCCGACCGAAGCATCTTGTCTAGCGCGTGGGCGTTGGGGCCAAGGTGCAATCCGTTCGCACCACCTGAAGGAATCCCCATGAGTCAAGAAGACCAGCGCCCGACGATCGGTTTTGTCGGGCTGGGCGTGATGGGCACGCCCATGGTCAGTCATCTGCATGGCCACGGCTACATCGTGACCTTGAATGACCTGCAACACGAGCACACCGAGGCCCTGGCGGCTCGTCTGGGTGCCGGTGCCCGTGCGGTTCGCACGCCACGCGAAGTGGCGCAGGCCAGCGACATCGTGATCACCATGCTGCCGCACGGAGGCGTGGTTCAGAGTGTGACCTTTGGCCCTGACGGGCTGGCGGCCGGCTTTCGACCAGGCAGCTTGCTGCTGGACACTTCGTCGGCCGAGCCCTGGTTGACCAAGGACACGGCGGCCCGGTTGGCCGAACAAGGCGTGAGCGTGGTGGATGCACCGGTTTCGGGCGCGCAATGGGGGGCGGAGGCCGCCAACCTGGTCTTCATGGTGGGTGGTTCGGCCGAGGACCTGGCGCGCGTGCAGCCTGTGCTGCGCTGCATGGGACCTTCGATTTTTCATCTGGGCCCGTTGGGTGCGGGGCATTCGATGAAGTGCATCAACAACC